>JAKSBL010000180.1 GCA_022361115.1 Spirochaetota bacterium
AAAAATTTTATCTACCGAAATTCTCAATATACCGCCTGAATCTTCTCTTGATGATCTCATAATCGTCATGGCATGTTCGGCATTGATACAGAGATTTAATAAAACCTGTTCCATTTGGGCAGAATCAGCGCATACTAAAACTTTATCATTAGGTAATGAAGTTTGGAGTTCCACATTTTTAGAAAAAGTATTAGAACAAATTTTTAGGACATTATCTATGACTTTTTTGATATCAATGGTTTGAAAACTTAATTCTTTTTTTCTGGAAATCGATAATAGTTGTTGAACCATTTCACAAGCTCGTTTGGCTGAGTTATCAATGATTTCAATGTTTTTCTCAACTTTTGCTATTTCCATATTGTCCTGGTTTTTCATTTCAAATTTCATAATAGAAATAGTACCGATAATCCCGCCTAATACATTGTTAAAATCATGAGCTAATCCACCTGCTAAATTTCCAATGGTTTCCATTTTTTGAGCCTGTCTTAACTGGCTTTCTTTATTAACCAATTCTGTTACATCATCGATTCTAATAACGACCCCACTAATATCCTGATCAACTAAAGGAAAAATTGAGATATTTTTATAAAGGGTAGCATCAGAATGTATGGGTACACGAAATATTTCCAGATTTTTTTTGCTTTTTAATACCTGATCAACATAACATTTATAATCTGAAAAGGGAGTTTCAAAATCCCAAAGTTTTTTACCAATAATTTTATCACGGTCAATATTGGTATGCAGGACTGTTGATTGATTCCATTGAGTTACATTTCCACTATTATCTAGTGATATTAAAATTGAGGGCATGGATTCAACTATGTTTTTTATTAGAGTCATTGTGTTTTTTAGCCTTAGGGTCATTTGATTAAAATCATGAGATAAAACTCCAAACTCATCATTCGCTACTATCTTAACACGATGAGATAACTCTCCTTGAGTAACTAAATTCACAGATTCTAATAATAAAGTTAAGGGTTTATTAACAGTGAATTTGATAATCATAGATATAACTGTGGTTAATAGTATCACAACAAATAAGATAATCAGCAGTAACATGATCTGCATCTTGTTAATTGCATTTCTGGTTTCTTCCAGACTAAATCCTACTACTACATAACCTACTTTCATTTTATAAATATCCACAATATCAGCTGTTGTTTTAAAAATCATGGAATCAGGTAAGAATATTTTTTTTCTGTTTGATAAGGTAAGTTTATAATCATCTAAATCATAAACTTCTGCAAATATGATATCATCTTGTTTTAATAATTCTTTGGTATTATTTTCTAATGCAAAGTAGTCTGTTCGCTCAAAGGGTAAGCGATTGATCTTAGCAAAAAATCTGGCTGTTTCTTTTGCTCTTTTTTCAGTACTATCATTCATAATGGTTCTAACAAAGTTACCAAGAATCAGGTTAATGATAACAGTCACTATTAATAAGAGAATAACAAAGATAATCGTTAATTTTGTAGAAAGTTTAATGTAGCCTGATTTTTTATACTTCATAACACTTTAATGATAAACTGTGGGGATTTTGCGTTTACCACTAATAATTTCCTCTTTTAAATTCTCAATAATCATCAAATGTTTCTTTGGAATGAGGTTTTTCGTAAATTCCATTGGAGAAAGTCCAACACCATTTTCTTTTAGTCCTAGAATATATTTTTTGCTCTCAAAGCGTCCGGCTATAATTTCACCAATAATATAAACAACAGCCATATCCAGGTTTTTCATCATGCTGATTAATATGGTACCTGCCTCCAGATAATCCTGATCAGCATCAACACCAATTGCATATTTTTTTCTCATTTTTGCTGCCTGGAAAATACCTAGATTGGATGCGGCAGCAACTCCAAAAATGATATCGGCATTTTGTTCATCCATCATGGTTAGAGACATTTCTTTACTTGCTACTGGGTTAGCCCAGGGTACATGATCAGGATCATGCTCATTAATATACATTTGCAGGACAGTGATGTCAGGATTGGTGTATCTTGCTCCTGCTTGGTAACCTACAAAAAAATCATTGATAACCGGGATATTCATGCCGCCGATTGCTCCGATGACATTGGTTGTGGTCATTAAACCAGCTAATGCTCCCACTAAAAAAGAGCCTTCATTTTGCCGGAATGTCAGAGAAGCTGTATTGGGATACATCGTTTTTAGAAACTCATCAATGAGGACAAATTTAATATGAGGATATTTAGGGGCTGTTTTATCAACCAGTTCAATATGATCAAAGGAACTGCAGATGATGACTTCACAATCACTGGCAATTAAGTCTTCCATCATAATAGCCAAGTGATCATAAATTTTGGGTTCCCTATACTCAAAGATTACATTATATTTTTTTTGAGCCATGATCATACCATTATATTGCATATCATTAAAAGCTCGGTCACCAAATCCACCTAATCCAATGATCAAACCGATTTTTAACTTGTCTTGGGCCTGTTGAGAGGTTTGTACCTGGTTTTGTTTATCCTTTTTACAATTTGTGATTAAGAATAAAACAACAAGAAATATAGAAATTCTAAAAAC
>JAKSBL010000456.1 GCA_022361115.1 Spirochaetota bacterium
AATTGTTCTGTTACGATATTCAGTTCGAAATCGGGATTAAAACCAAAGTGGATTAAAAACTCACAAAACTCAATATAACTGCGGGCAAAATGGTATTTTTGTAATTCTGTCAGACCAATTTTATTATATTCAGCAGAGACTTCCATAATGATGGTTAATGAACAATTACTATTGATAAAACCGGTTAATCGGTAAGGATCATCAGGAATAACCAGATCATAATGATTCATCCTTTGATTATTAATCATATAGGGAACCAAACCTAAAAAGATATGATCTGAATGAATAATTGCTTTAAAAAGATACCCTCCCTTTTCTGTTAAAATTGCTGGATTTGACAGAACAGGGATGATCTTTTTCATTTCTTTTTCAGAAGAGGATTTGCCATTCAAGGTAATTTTTAATTTATTTTTTGAAAAAAACATAACCACTCAAATTCATTTATTATTTTTATTATAATATATAACATTTTAAATTTAGATAATTAAGATTCCTTTGGTTTTATGCTTCAGAAAAACCCAGTTCTTTATATAATTGAATTGCTCTACTATTGTTTTTTTCTACTTTTAGTTTTATCAAATCGTGACCATTGTCCTGCAAATAATCGACTGCTTTTTTTATTAATTTTTTTGAAAAACCTTTTCCCCTGTATTCTGGAATAATTGTTAAAACACTAATATACCCATCATCTTTTTTAGAAAAGCAAATAATGAAGCCAATTAACTTCCCATTTAACTCAGCTAGAAATACCCCTTCAGGATCAAAAAACTCTACTTTATCCCAATCCTTTTCCCAGGGAGTATCATTAAATCCCAGTGCATATAATTCTGGAATGATATTGTGGTGTTTCTCCTGATCATACTGACTGATTTTAAGATCACTTTCGATAAATGGATTTAAACTGCCCTTGAGTTTTAATTGTAATGATTCATTCATCTTTATCTTTTAATAAAACTTTCTGTTAATATCATTAAATACTACTATTTTTTTAATCTTTTTGAAATATTTTTAACATTATTTCTTTAAAATGTATATTTTCCTTTTTTATTTTCATTAAAAAATGGTTTATGAAGAAATGATTTTTTAGCTCAAGAGGTTTATAAAAATCACTCAACTATATATTCAGCCCTATCTTCTTCTAAATCTGTTGCTTTATCAATAAAATTTTTTAAATCAATTTTGTTAAAATCTATAATAACTTCCAGCTGTAAGTGTATCTGTTTTAAAAGGGGTTTATCCAGTTCTTCTTCAATCCCATGTTGCAGCAGAACACACAAAGTTGTTTTGTATTTCATTAGCTGAAATTTGGGGATTTGCCAATAAACCTGATATTTAAAATAGTGATTAAAATATTCTGAATCATTTAACTGAAGACGTTGTTTATAAAGTAAATTTTGATGAAAATACTTAAATGATATCTGGTATTTCAATGAGTGTGCTTGCTGATAATAATGTTCCTGATATTTGTAATGGTAATTAGGAACGATTTGACAGGTTAATTTATGGTTTTTGTTGATAGATATGCAAAATTGGAGGTCGTTCTTTAGATACCAGTAATGCAAATTATCCAACTCAGTCTGATATTTCTCATATTGGCAATAAACAAAGGATATTTTATGTTTATAAGTAAAATGTTGATTAAACTGTTGTTCTAATGATAGATAGAGCAAATCATAATATAAATCCGGATAAATATTTTTGTTTTCTAATTGATCATAAGCATTTTTTGACTTTATACCTGCCTTTAGAACTGGTTTTTTCAATTCATTACTACAAAGGTAAAATGGGATTAAAATCAGTAAATAAAGCAATTTTTTTATCATAACTCTCTCCTCACTAACAGCACTGGAAAAATAACTATTATTACTTCCTATTAGTATTAATGAAAAAAAGATGAAAAAAGAGGACAGGGGAGGGAAAAAAGTTGATATTTTTTGTTGTGTTAACTTATTTTTGTTATCACGTCAGTTTTTTTGGCAAGTTCCAATATTGGTACATGGGATCATAAAATATTTAAATTATATAAAAAACCAGGATTTCAAATTATTGAGCAAAAAGAAATTGATGGTGATTTAATTGATTTAATAAGAATGGATATTAAGGAAGATAGCAAATGACTTTAAATTTAGATGAAATGGATGGAAGTGAAGCAACAGTAAAAAAACATATGTATGTCATTTTTAAAAAGCTGCAGGTTTCAAATCGAGTAGAGCTTTTAAATAAAATAAAGGATTTGGACTTTTCTGTTTAGAATATTAAGTTTCTACCACTTTTTTACTACTTTAGTTTTATTGTAACTCTTCCAATTTTGTCCTATTATCTTTAATAGAAAAAGTTCATTAAGAAAAAAGTAATCTATATTTATGATCTGAGTTTTTACCCATAAAAATATTAAATAGAACTATAGTAGTCTGCCTGGACAAAATCAAAGTTTATCATGTTTGTTATCTGGCAGAAAAGTACCAGATGACTAAAGAAGACAGTATTCTGGGTACAAAAATTTTATTCAGAGATACCTCTTATATAAAAAACTGGATTTTAAAAAATTACAACAATTTTCCCTTACTGGAAAAATATATAAAAGAATGTTTAAAAGAAAGTGGTTAATATGAGAAAAAAAGCTAAAAAACCCTTATTGCTTTTAGTAGATGATAGTCCGGGATTTATCAGACTGGCCTGCCGAAGGCTTGGAGAGATTTGTCAGATTATAACAGCAGAAAGCGGAAAAGATGCTGTTATGCTTTTAAATCAAACCCATCTTTTACCAGACCTGATTATCTGTGACCTGGATATGCCTGAAATGAATGGCTATCAATTATTAGAATATTTAAAGAAGACCAGGTTATACAAAAACATTCCATTTATCATATTGACAGAGAATGAAGGTTATAAAACCCAATGCCTTG
>JAKSBL010000383.1 GCA_022361115.1 Spirochaetota bacterium
AGGATTTGCCAGGGATGCACTGATATTGAGGGTGCTTCCAAAATGAATTTGGGACAAAATTCTTCCCAGTGCTTGAGGATGAACAGTTGGACTCATTCCATTAAAAAGTCCAATATTAGCATTTATAATACTTTTTTTTACCATTTCTGTATTACATTCCACTTCTATACCTAAACTTTCAGCTATATCAACGGTACCACAAACTGAAGTAATTGCTCTTGCACCATGTCTTGCCATTTTAATACCTGCAGCTGCTGCTATTAATGAAGCAGCAGTACTGATATTAAAAGTTTTAATGGTATCCATTCCTGTTCCGCAGTTTTCAACTACCTCTATACCCTCTTCAAATTCCACCTTATTGGTATCTAGCTCGTATATTGCTTCCCAGGCACCGGCTATTTCTTCTTTTGTTTCTCCTTTTGCTGTTAAAGCAGATAAAAATGCACCTTGTTGCATTTCAGATGTTTCATTTTTAAGAATTTGAGAAAACGCATTTTTTGCTTCTATTCGTGATAAATTTTGTTTACCGATCACCTTGGTGATTACAGAACCAAAATCCTGATTCTTTTGCATACTTATATAATCCTTTCTGTTAAATGATTCACATTCAGCATTACTATTTGTGTTTATTCCTGGAATTATAAATGAAACAAAAAAAAGTCCTCCCTCAGGGATTTTCAGACAAATCACCTAAAGGAGGACTTTACCATCGTCCACACGTTGTTTCATGGTTGGTAAGGCAGGTCTCCTGGCTCTCGGATCATTGCTTTTATCCACCTTCCCATTCCATTTATTGCATAAGCAAGATGAAATAGTGGTTAAAAAAAGATATTAGCTCCCCGAATACAGTGGCGGGACCGCACTATTTAAAGCTTTGTGCTTTTTAGTTTCCCTATTCTCCCAATATTTTGGGCACCTTACAACTAAAAATAAGTAATGTATTGTCTTTGTATACTATAAATTATTAGAAATGTCATCAATAATTTTTAAAAAGATCTATTTTTTTGAAAAAGATTAACCACTAAGGGTACGAAGGAAGAGAAAAAAAGAGAAAAAAAGAGAAAAAAAGAGAGGGGTATCCTTCTTTTTTTGCTAATTATCTTCACTAGAAAATAGCCTTGTTTAGTTTTGTCTTTATTTTTTTATTGAATTTTTTTACTAATTTAAATCACTTTAAATATTGTGAAGTTTTGTTATATTAATAAGTGAAAAATGGATTAGGGAGGAGCTAGATGACTACAAAACAACCAATGAAGTTATGTGAAGAAATCTTTGGTCAGGCAGGTATTTCTATTAATGGAAACCAACCCTTTGATATTCATATTAAAAATCAGGATTTTTATCAGAGGGTCCTGGCTCAATCTGCTATGGGTTTGGGAGAAAGCTATATGGATGGTTGGTGGGATTGTAATTCCATCGATCAATTCATTGAGCATCTCTTAAAAATAAATATTGAAAGTGTAGTGAAAAATAATTTAGATCATCTAACTGGGTTTATGCTTGCTAAAATATTTAATAAACAAAATTTGAAAAGGGCATTTGAAGTCGGTGAGAAGCATTATGATGTGGGTAATGACTTATATATTCGTATGTTGGATAAAAGAATGAATTATACCTGCGGCTATTGGAAAGAGGCTACTACACTGGATGAAGCACAAGAAGCTAAACTGGATTTGGTTTGCAGAAAAACAGGCTTAGATAAAGGGATGCGAGTTTTAGAGTTAGGTTGTGGCTGGGGAGCTTTTGCTCAGTATGCTTCTGAAAATTATGGAGCAATTGTTACTGGCTGTACTGTTTCTAAAGAACAAACCAAATTGGCACGTGAACGTTGTAGGGGACTACCGGTATCCATAGTGTTGGAAGACTATCGTAAAATGCGGGGGGAATATGATCGGGTCATCTCGATAGGAATTATGGAGCATGTAGGGTATAAAAATTACCGAGCATATATGGAAACAGTTGACCGCTGTTTAGTTCCTGATGGCTTGGCATTCATCCATACAATTGGGGGAAATAAAACTGACTTTCGGGTGAATACCTGGACAGATAAGTATATTTTTCCCAACGGCATGCTTCCTTCCTTAGCACAACTATCCAAAGCCATGGAAGGATTATTTATTATTGAAGACCTGCATAATATCGGACCAGACTATGACCCAACCTTAATGTGCTGGTATGATAATTTTGAAAAATCCTGGGAAGAAATAAAAACTCAATACAATGACCGATTTTATCGAATGTGGAAATACTATTTACTTAGTTGTGCTGGAGGTTTTCGTGCCCGGTCTATGCAGCTTTGGCAAATAGTTTTAACCCGACCTGGAACAATTCAGCCTGATTGTCGGAAGAGTTAAAACAGATGAAAGAATTTGAAGTCATTATTGTTGGCGGAGGGCCAGCTGGGACACAGGCAGCATATGAGCTGGTAAGAAATGGGATTTCTACAGTAATATTAGACAAAGCTGACTTTCCAAGACAAAAACTATGTGCAGGTTGGATAACTCCCCAGGTGTTTAAACAGCTAGGTATCTATCCGTCACAATATCCTCATTCTCTAAAGGAATTTCAGTATCTAAGTTATCAAGTTTTTTCCTTTAAATTACCAGTACATACCAGACAATATGCTATCATTCGTACAGAATTTGATCAATGGATGCTCAAGCGGTGCCAGGCACCAATCATCAAACATGAAGTGAAAAATATAGAGTATCAAAATGGCCAATATATTATTGATCAGCAGTTCAAAGCGAATTTTCTAATAGGTGCTGGTGGGACAAATTGTCCGGTATATCGAATCATATTTCAACAAAATTATCCCCGTGACAAAAAAAAGCAAATTGTATGTTTGGAAACAGAATTTCAATATGAAGTACAAGATGACCGGTGTTATCTTTGGTTTTTTCAGAATAAACTACCTGGATATTCCTGGTATGTTCCCAAAACCGGAAATATTTTAAACCTTGGTATTGGTGGATATGCTGAAAAAATGCAACGAAAAGGTTTAAATATCAAATCATTATGGCGAAGTTTTGTTTATCAGTTAAAGAAGAAAAAACTCATTAATGATATAGAATTGCAACCCAAAGGATATCATTACTATTTAAGGAATAGCCAATCTCAAAGTAGATTAGAAAATGCGTTTCTTATTGGAGATGCATTGGGATTAGCGACAAAAGATATGGGTGAGGGGATTGGTCCGGCTATTGAGAGCGCCAGGTTAGCTGCTCAAGCCATAGTGGAAAAAAAAGAATATGATTTGCAATCCATAACTTCCTATAGTTTACCAGGCATTCTCTTTTACCCAAAGGCTTAATCTTTTTTGGTTTCATTGATATAGGAATGTAAGAATTGTTGTATTTTGTCTTTTTTTTTCATTTAAGGATAATTGCATTTATCTGATCTCTAAGGGTGACTTTTTTGAAATAGTAATATGGATAGGATTATAAGTAACAGGATGATTTAGGGAAATGATTTTTTCTTGTAAGTGGTTTTGAATCAGATAGGTATATCCCAATATAAATAACATTATAAAAATATTGCATGGTACCTTGTAATAAAAGGTAATGTGTGTTATACTATAGTTAGGTTTTAATCGTTTAGGATCAATTA
>JAKSBL010000580.1 GCA_022361115.1 Spirochaetota bacterium
AAAAAAAAATCAGCTCAACAAAAACAAGCCGCCCAACCAGCACCATCAGCAGAAAGCAAACCAACACCTCCACAACAAAACAAATCAAAAAAAACACAAAAAGCCATTCAACCTCAGGAAAAATCCAGCTCTCAACCTCAGCAATCACAAACTCCAAAAACTGAAAAACCAGAAGCAACCCAACCTCTCATTGAATCCACTGATTATATTGCAGAATATGAACAACAGCAATCAGCCAGTCAAACTCAAGCTGAAGAAGAATTTTTTAGTGAACAACAGGATGAAAAAAGTACTGGATCAGCCAGTACTCCTGCTGTAGACAGTCTAACAGATATTGACAATCTTTTAGCTAACGTCAATGATCAAGCAAACAAAAATCAGGGCAATCATCAGGATGGGAAAGCAATCCATCAAATTGATTGGTCAGATGGCGTAAGCAGGCAACTGTTAAAATCTCCACAGATTATTTTACCAGATGAAATTTCTCAAGCAGGTTTAAAATTTTCCGTCATTATTCAATTTACAGTTTTAGAAAACGGACTGATATTGACCACTCGAATCATACAATCTTCTGCTAATCCTCACTGGGATCAAGTTATTATGGATCAATTTAAAAAATGGGTCTTTGAACCTATTGCTGATCAAAAATCCATTGGTGTAATTCAGATCAATATTGATTATTAATCCCTTTTTCCCCTGCCATTGAAGTAATTTATATTGAACAATTTATAGTTAAATGATATAATCATTTCATATAAAAATAAGGAATTTCTTATGCAATTACAAGAAATTAGTAAAATAATTAGTCAAACACATATTTTTGAAAGTTTACCAAAAGAAGACCATGAAAAAATTGCCAAAGTTACAGAAGTTATAAAATATAAAAAAGGCAATATTATCTTTAAAGAAAATGAATTAGCAGATGCATTTTATATTATTGTTGAGGGTGAAGTTGAAATTTTAAAGGAAGGAAAAGATGTACAGGAAGTTTTAGCCAAAAAAAAGTCATATGATGTTTTTGGAGAAATGGCAGTTATTGATGAGTTACCTCGTAGTGCAACCATCAGAGCCCATAGTGATATCACCTTGTTAAAAATTGAAAAGGATAATTTTACCAGCTTATTAAAAGACTTTTCACATATTTCATTAGAAATATCACGGAGTATCTGTCAAACTGTTCGTAATACGAATAAAACTTATATTAATGATTTAGAAAAAAGAAACAAACAATTAGAATTAGCTTATGACAAGTTGAAAAAAACACAAAATGAATTGATTAAGGCTGAAAAATTATCTGTCGTAGGTAAATTTGCTTCTATTATTATTCATGATATTAAAAATCCTATGACTAATATCCGGGCTTATGCAGAGCTTATCAAACTTACTGCACCGGATAACCAAAAAATGACCCGTTCTGCCCAGATTATTATGCAGGAAGTTGACCGTTTAACCAAAATGACCTCAGAATTGCTGGATTTTGTTCGAGGTGAAATCCAAATCAGTAAAACTCCTGTTAATTTAGTTTCATTTATTGAAACCATGATTGATACAGTTAAAGAAGATTTTATTAAACACAATATTCATATTCATTTTGATCATAAAAATGATAATGTCGTCTTAATAGATTCAGAAAAAATGAAACGGGTTTTCTATAACATTATTACCAATTGTAAAGATGCGATTTACGAAGATGGACACATCAAAATTACAATTGAAGAAGATGAAAAGTGGACACGGATTGTTATTATTGACAATGGAAATGGAATGGATAAAGAAACATTAAATAACATTTTTGAACCTTTTTTTACCAAAAAGAAAAAAGGGACAGGATTAGGGATGGCTATTGTTAAAGGCATTGTTGAAAGCCATGGCGGTGCCATCAAAGTATTTAGTGAGCTCAATACCGGTACGAAATTTGAGATTTCATTACCACATATTTAAAATGTTTTATGAACTTTTTTCTGGTTATTTTGTTAAAATTAAAGTTTTTTTGTAATAGATTTTCATTTTTCTCATTTTTTTATTGATTTATCTTTTTTAATTATGTTAATATTTATTAAGTTATCAAGCTTTTTCTTAGCTTAATAATTATCTTTAATTTGGGAGGGGGAAATTGAAGTATAATGGAGTTAATGAATTAGTCAAGGAAGCGATCTATCAATTTAATCGCAAAAACCTAGAAGAGTCAGAAGTCAGTTTTTTAAAAGTTTTGGACATTGATCCAACCAATCCGGAAGCTCACTACTATCTGGGGTTAATGTATGCCCGAGAGAGAAACTATTCCAAAGCCGTTCTTCATCTCAAAAATATTGTTGATACTGGTATTAGTTTTTTATTTACTCAGCAATGCCATATGATATTAGGGTATATTTATTACGAAAACAGAGAATACCAAAGAGCGGAAGCTGAATTTTTAAAAATTTTAAAAACCAATCTTAAAGTTGTTCAAGTCTATGCAGCTTTAGCAGCTATTTATTATCAGTTAAAACAACCAGAAAAAGCCCTTGAGTTTGCCAAGAAAGCTTATGAGATGGATTCTTACAATACCAATGCGAAAAATACCTATGGTTTTTTACTTTGTGAATATGAAAAAGATACTGAAAAAGGTTTAGAATTATTAAAAGAAGTCACACGCATTAAACCTAACAATCCAGCATACCTGGATTCTTTGGGCTGGGCTTATTATAAGAATGGAGATATCAAAT
>JAKSBL010000728.1 GCA_022361115.1 Spirochaetota bacterium
ATATAAAAAGAATTAAATAGTTTTTGCTAATAAGGATTACAAAGTACCAAAAAATGATTATAGTATTCTTAAACCATAAGGAATAAAGAATACTATAATCTCAGTATTTGAACTCTTTGGTCTTTGACCTGTTTAAAATTAATTCAATCCTTAAAAAACTGAATCAAAAAAAGTCAGCATTGCTGCCCAGGCCATATTTGCTTCGCTTTCATGATAAGTTCTTCCCTTAGGATTGGTAAAATTATGAGCCGGCAGGTTTCCGTAAATAATATAGGAAAAATCCGTTCCACTTTCTCGCATTTCTGTAATAAAAGCCTGTTGCTTTTCTGGAGGAGCTGCCGGGTCACCATCTCCTTGAATTGCCAGTACTCTCGTTTTAACATCTCCAGGTTGGGCAGTCAAACCGGTATTAATGGAGCCATGGAAACTGACTACGCCATTGATCTGGGTTCCCATTCTAGCCATATTAAGCACTATACCACCGCCAAAACAGTAACCAATCGCAGCAATTTTGGATTGATCAACATATTTTACCTTTTTGAATTCGGTTAATGCAGCATTAAATCTTTTTTCTATTAAAGGGAAGTCAGAACCAACAGCACCAGATATTGCTCTTGCCTCAGATTGTGGTACTTCTTTTCCATCACCATACATATCCAGTGCAAAGGCTACATAGCCTGCTTCTGCTAAATCATAAGCTCTTTTTTTGGCATATTCATTAATACCCAGCCATTCATGAACTACAATGATGCCAGGCCTTTTTTCTTTGGTGGCTTTGTCATAAGCTAAATAGCCAATAAATTTTTGTCCCTCAATCATATAGGTGACTGTTTCAGTATGTATCTTTTTTGGCTTACTTCGTGCAAAAATTAAACCACTAACAGCTAAAAGCAATAAAATAATCCATTTTTTTTTCATATTTAACTCCTTTCAACATAATTGGTAATGTCAAAAGTTGTTTTTAGCAAAAATATAGATTAACCGGATCGGATCACAGAGGATACGAAGAAACACAGAGCACTTTTATATCATATTATTGTGAGTCAAACTTTGTATTCAGTTGACTATGTTTTGTCGATGAGTCTTTTTTTTATTCCTATAAACCATCTATGGTGTAAGGAAATTCTATTGTTATAACAATATTGAAACATGTGTTCTTTGTCCGTCTGTACTTTGTGATCATTTTTAAAATTTTATTCAGCCTTCGACACTACCTTTAAACACTATTTAAAACATTTTATGAAATCGGGAATAATCCCTATTGTAGTCTTTAAATATTAAATTAATCATAAGATAAAGAATAATCAATTGAATTATTTAAAAATTAAATAAAAACTATGTGACTCGCCATTTTTACCAACAAAACTCTAGCAAATTACAGAATTTTCATGGGAACCCGCGTAAAAATATTGACAAAAATGGAAAATGGTATTAAACTAAAATTAAGAAACTAAAAATACTGAAATAGTTTCCATAGTTCTGTCCCGTCCTGGAGTGATTATGCTAAAAATCCCGGATTTTTCCATAAAGCATCCAGTCATTGTGATTATCATTACTATTGCTGTGGCCTTTATGGGAATTACTTCATTAGCTAATCTAAAAACCGATTTATTTCCTGATGTTAATCTGCCTACAATAGCTGTTGTTACTATTTATCAAGGAGTCGGTCCTAAAGATGTGGAAGAAGATTTAACCATTCCTTTAGAAAATGCCTTTTCTGAACTTTCCGGAGTAGAAAAAATTGACTCTTCTTCTATGGAAGGAGTGAGTTTGATTGTAGTGAGTTTTGCCTGGGGAAAAGATCTTTCTGAGGCTACAGTTGAATTACGAGAAGCTGTCAATAGAATTGCCGACCAATTGCCAGATGAATCAGAAATTCCATTAATGATTAAGTATGATCCATCCCAGTTAGCAATATGTACTATGACTTTAAGTGGTCAGCTTTCACCAAATGAAATACGTAAACTATTGGATGAAAATGTATTAAACCGGTTGCAAAGGATAGATGGGGTAGCCCAAATTGATGTTTATGGAGGAGATGTTGAAATCATTGAAGTGGCTATTCATTTAGCTCAATTAGAAGCCCGTGGAATTTCGATTATTGAAGTGTTGGAACGTTTTCGATATGAAAATGTAAATTTTCCAGCAGGAAATATTGTTATCAAGCAAAAGGATTTTATTTTAAGAGCTGTAGGAGAATTTAAAACACTGGATGATATTGGCAATATGGTGATTGGCTTTAAGGATAATGCTTTTATTTTTTTAAAAGATGTCGCTACTGTCCACTTTACTAATAAGGGGGAAAGAGATGCTGCTTTTGATCCCAATGGTTACTGTGTATATCTAGAAGTGTTAAAACAAAGTGGTAAAAATACTATAGAAGTCATTGAGAAAATAAAAAGTGAAATTAATCAGATTGAAAAAAATTATAATTACAAACTGGAGTTTAATTTTATTTCTGATCAATCCAAGCAGATAAATCAATCTATTAACTCAGTGGTTCGTTCAGCCTACCAAGGAGGATTTTTAGCTGTACTGTTTCTTTTTCTCTTTCTGGGAAATTATAGAACGACAATTTTCATCAGCATATCAATTCCTATGTCCATTATTGCCACTTTCTTTTTAATGCGCTACTTTGAATTAAGTTTTAATCTTATGACCATGGGAGGATTAACTCTGGGGATTGGTATGCTGGTAGATAACTCTATCGTAATATTAGAGAATATTTTTCGACATTTTTCCAATGGAATGCCACGTTTAGAAGCCGCAAGTTATGGTGCTAATGAAGTATCCAGTGCCATCATTGCCAGTACTATTACCACAATTGCTGTGTTTGCTCCCTTAATTACAGTGGAAGGGATAGCTGGTTTAATGTTTCGGGATATTGCAAAAACAGTCACTTTTTCCCTTTCCATGTCTATCCTCACAGCATTAACTCTCATTCCTCTTTTTAGTTCCCGTTTTCTAAAACATACTTATATGCTGACAGAAGATGGGAAAAAAAATAAACTTTTTGCTTTTGTAGAAAAAGTGTTGGAATACCTGGATAAGCTCTATAGTTATCTCACCAGTGTAGCATTAAAACATCGGATTATGGTATTTACCCTTTTTGGTGGTCTTTTTCTTGCTTCTATCATACTAATTGCAGTGTTAGGTTTTGAGTTTCTCCCTCCAATGGATCAGGGCGAGATTTTAGTAAACTTAGAATTACCTATGGGAACTCCTTTAGATAAAACCAAAAAAGTTACAATGGAAATTGGTAAGTTTCTCAATACTCAGGAAGAAATTGATAATTATTTAGGAATGTATGGGTTTGGAGGAAGTGAGCAATTTGGAGGATTTGGTGCTGGGACCAACTATGGTTATTTTAACATTCGTTTAAAAGATAAAAGAAAACATGATATCTGGGAATTGATGGAAATTATCCGGAATTATATTAAAGATCATCATGCTGGTGTCAAAGTTATTATGGCTGCAGGAGGGTTAGGTTCTTATGTCACTCTAGCTACTGGTGGAGGTGCAGATATTCAAATCAATATCAAAGGGAGTGATATAGATACCTTACGCAGCGTTGCATTGATGATTCAAGATGAGTTAGAAAAAATTCAAGGTACCCGGGACATTCGACTGAGTGTTAACTTTGGATTGCCTGAAATGCAATTTAAAATAGATAGCAGGCAAGCCAATACATTAGGCTTATCTACTTATGAAGTTGCTTTGACAACTCGGGCAGCCTTTAATGGAATTGAAGTATCTAAGTATCGAGTTAAAGATGAGGAAGCAAAAATTTGGGTGCGTTTAGCAGAAGATGATCGTAATGATCCTGCTTCGATTGAAAAGTTATTTCTTAAAAACCAACAGGGTAGTATTATCCCATTATCTTCTGTATCAGATTTAGTAGAGGGTAATTCTCCAACCAAGATTAAACGGTTAAATAAAGAAAGAATTATTTCAGTATTGAGCAATGTGAGTGATAGAAATGCTAATGAGATAGTAATCGATTTAAATGAAAGAATCAATAAATTGAAAATCCCAGGTGAAGTCTCAATTGAAGCAGCAGGCACAAATAAAGAGATGAAAACCTCATTCAAATCTCTTTTTCTTGCTTTGATGACAGCTATCTTTTTAGTATATGTTGTAATGGCAATTCAATTTGAGTCTTTTATTCATCCCTTGATTGTTCTCTTTTCCATTCCTTTTTCTTTAATTGGGGTTGTTTTATCTATATTGATTTTTCAAATCAGTTTTTCAGTTCTTTCATATTTGGGTTTAATTATGCTGGCAGGGATTGTTGTGAATAATGCAATTGTTTTGATAGATTATATACATATCCAAAGAAAAGAGGGGCAGGGGCTTCAAGTTGCCATACTTACTGCTACTCGTACAAGATTACGGCCGATTTTGATGACTACCTTAACCACAGTATTTGCCCTGATTCCCATGGCTATTTCTACTGCTAAAGGGGGAGAGTTATTAAAACCTCTGGGGATTGTGGTAATTGGCGGTCTGTCTACTGCAACCTTAGTAACTCTGGTTTTGATTCCAACTATTTATTATACTATTGAATCATTTAAATTAAATATAATTAACAATTCAAAGAAAGGAGAATAAAGTGAAGCTTGATCCAAAACTCATACAGTTTGTTAAGAAATATTTTAAACTACTATTATTAGGTGCTTTGATTGGGCTGATCTTTATTAGTATTACTGCTGCTATCTTACGAAAAAGTATTAGAAAAGAAAAGGAAGCTGCAGTAATCAGTGTACGCTACACTTATCCCCAAAAAGGTGAGCTATACGAAACTCTTTCCTATACTGGTAATATTGAAGCTGCCAAAACTGTTACCATCATTCCCAAGCTGGGAGGTATACTGGAAGAATTACTAGTAGAAGCAGGAGACTATGTGGAAAAAGATCAAATCCTGGCAGAAATAGAAAAAAATTCAGTAATCCTTCAGTATGAAAAAGCAAAGTATAGCTATGAATATGCGAAGAAAGCTTTTCAAAGGGTAGAAAAATTAGCTGATAGTTCTTTTACATCTCAAGCAAATTATGATGAAGCCTATTCACAGTATCATATTGCGGAAACCAATTATAAACTGGCAAAGTTAAATCTTGATAATGCTACACTGAAAAGTCCCATTGATGGAGTGATAGCTTTGGTTCATGTTGAAGCCAGCCAAATGGTAGGAATAGAAGTGCCTATCTGTACAATTACTGATATTGATACGATTAAATTAAAAGTTCATATTGCAGAAAAATATTATTCTTTTATTACAGAAAAAAAAGAAGAAATATTTTGTCTGGTAAACGCTGTAAGTTATAAAGAAAAAGTTTTTGAAGCAAAAATCCACAATATATCTCCTTTTGTTTCTCCCGAAAATCGAACCTTTTGGGTCGAATTGATTATTGATAATCAAGATCATCTACTGACAAGCGGAATGTTTGCAGAAGTAGAGATGCAGATAAATCGGACTGAAGAAGCTATCCAAATTCCAAATGAAGCTATTGATGAGAATAACCAGGTTTGGGTTATCAATGGTAATGAGCAACCTGAGTTTCGAATTGTGGAAACAGGTATTCGTGGAGATTCACACACGGAAATCCGTTCTGGAATTACATTAACTGACAAAGTGATCTATGAAGGGAATCGTTTCTTGGAGGAGAACTCACAAATTTTTATACTAAATGGAAATTTATAATGTTACTGGTGCCAGGCATTTTTAATCTGCCTATTCTTAAATGATCGTTTTAGCGATTTTTAAAATAATCATTCATCGACATCTCTTGTGCTATTTCTAAATTTGCATAAACAATTTCATAGTTGTAGGAATTTTTAACTGAAACATATGGACAAACATTTTCCTGGTTACTATAAACAATGACATGTTGTTTACAGCCAATAACATCTGTCCATACCGATTCTTTGTCTCCTGTTCCCCAAAGGGGATTGTGGCCAACTATGATAGGAGTGTTGGGGTTAGTTTTAAGTTTTTTTCTTATATCATCCAAATCATCCTTCCCATACTCTTTACTGGAAGGATTGGCTCCTAATTCATTAATTCGATTCCAGGTTAATTGTTTTAAATTACTATCATTGAGACGAATATTCACCAGTTCTTCTTTGGTTGCACCACCACGGATAGGCCCGGCATGCATTGCTAAAAAGTAGGGGTGTTTGACAAATAAAGGTAATGAATCAAAGAGCCTCTGCATCAGCTCTACAACCTCATCTCCATATGTCTTGGTAACTGCTTCTTTAAAAAGCTTTCCTTGTTGAACCTGCCGTTTAGATAAAAGGGGAGAAAAAGAATCATGATTTCCCAGAAGATAAATAATATTACTTGGATACTGGTTATAAATATCCAAAAATACTTTAATCATTTCTAGGGATGAGTCCATTTCTACAATCTTCCCAGACTCATTATTATGAAATAAATCACCTATCAAAATAATAACAACTTGATTTTTCTCTAATTTGTCTTCGTTATCTTCAACAATCGTTTTTAAATTATTATAATTGGCATGCAAATCTCCAACAATGATAAATTCCCGCTTTTCCGATTTACCAAATTCAATCAATCCACCTGGCTTATTATTTTTATCTTTAGGCCTGATTGTGGTTTTCATAGAATTCATTGACTTAATTGTTTTTTTGATCTGCGCAGCAATATTTGTAGTAGTAGTTGCAGAAGCTTTTTTTCTCGTCTTGCCTTTTTCTGCTTGCATGTCTTGTTGATATTCGGTTTTGGAAAGGTGTTGCAATGCCGTTAGCACATCTCGACGACTGACTACACCAATTAACTTACCTTGGTCCAGTACAGGTAATCTCCTAAAAGGTTTTTTTAAAAAAAGATTTGCAACTTTTATAATGCTCTCATTTACATCAATAGTAATGGTATCTTTGGTTAGAAAGTCTGATACAGTTTGGCCCATACCATCCCCTTTAAAGTCATTCATCACCAGTTCTAAACAATCTTTTTCAGTTAGAATTCCAATCAGTCTTCCCATTCGGTCCACTACAGGTGCACCAGAGATTTTATTTTCAATCAATTTATCTATTGCCTCAAATATGTTTTGTTCGGGTTCAAAAGTGATGAGTGTATGTTTCATAAATTCTTTGACTGGATATTTTTTGTCCATTTTATTCTCCATTAGATCCTAATAGGGATGGTTGATAGTTTTCAATAAGAAATTCTAATACGTTGTTCTTGGGTTGTCAAGTCAAAAAAAATATTGATCAATAAATTGTAGGAAATAATATTATGCCTGGCACCTTTTTTATAAATAATAATACCTGGCACCATTAATTTATAATTTTTATAAATTTTTCTATTCATTTGTCATGCATTTGTGCTTTTTTTCCTTTTAAATTAATAGAAAGAAAAAAAATATATACAAGGAGTAATTGATGAGCGGAAGGCCTCCCAGATATATTGCTGAAAACACTTCATATCACATCATGGCAAGATTTAATAACTATGAAGAGTTTCTAAAAGAACATTCTTACAAAGAGATCATGTTTGATGTTATAAAAAGAGCTAAAAAGAAACATAATTTCCAGTTAAATGCTTATGAAATATTGGATGATCATTACCATTTACTTATTAAAGTCCTAAAAGGCACCACTATTTCCAAAATCATGCACTGGATCAATACCATGTTTGCTAAAACCATCAACAAGCTATTAGGAAGAAAAGGGCATGTTTTTAATGAAAGATTTGGATCAAAAGTTATTGATCATGCTAAAAATCCTATTAAATACTTCTTATCTCTACTCTGGTATTTAGCTTACAATTCTGTTCGTAAAGGTTATGTGGAGAATCCTCGAGAATACCCTTATAATTCTATTAAACATTATCTACAAGAGCATTATATCGGGAAGGTGAAGATCACTTTGCATGAGATTTTTCTCAATTTGAGTGACCAATTTTCTGAAAGATTGGAAGTTATACTTGCAATGGAAAAGGAATATCGAGAAATCCTGGCAAATTCTTATTGATATTCTAAAGATATATGCCTGACACCAATTTGCCGGAAGAATTTGAAAAAACTATGAAAAGCTTTGTTTTTTCTATACCCAATTTTTTTGCATTACCAGCGGCAACTAGTAAAAATTATTCCTAGTTTTATTTTGATCAGCGACATAAATTGAGGTTCTATCATCAAATTATTAAAAAAACTAAAAAAAATAAAAGTTTTTCTAAAATTTGACATCTTCCTTTTTATTAGGCTATAATTTTGATTACAACTTGATTTAAACAAGCACACTTTCAACTTTTCCTAATAATTATCCATTATCTGCCTGGTATTTTCTTGTGTAGATAGTCAGAAAGAGGTTGACCAAGATGATAGACTTACGAACTTATATTTTTTTGGATTCTTTACAAAAACAAATGGCTTCATTTTTAGCCACTATTTCTAAAGGTTATTTTCCTGTAGCTGGCGAGTCCTGCTGTATTATAGAAATTGCTCCCGGAATTGAGATTAACAGGTTAACAGATATAGCTTTGAAATCTACAAATGTGAAACCTGGTTTACAGGTAGTAGAAAGGGCATTTGGTTTATTAGAAGTCCATTCGGATAATCAAGGTGATACACGCCAGGCAGGTAGTGCTGTTTTAAAAGAATTAAAATGTACAGAAGATGACCGTATGAAACCTAAGATCCTTACCACTCAATTAATAAAAAATGTGGCAGATCATCATGCTCAACTCATTAATCGTATCCGTTATGGCAACATGGTACTCAAAGGTGATACCCTTTATGTATTGGAAATTGAACCTGCCGGTTATGCATATTATGTAGCTAATGAAGCAGAAAAAGCATCTCGCATTAATATTATCAATGTTGCCGGTTATGGTAAATTTGGCCGCATCTATATTGCCGGAGATGAAGGAGAGGTTATAGAAAGTAAAGAAATTATCGAAACTCGCTTAAAAAATATATCTGGAAGATCACTTTAAAAAAGTGCTTAATTGATTTTGAATCTAGAAGAAATTAAAGTTTAAAAACTTTTGAAATTACATAAAAAATACAAGGAGATTTTATGTCAGAAGAAACTAATGGTGCTTTAGGAATGATAGAAACCAGAGGTTTTACAGCCATGGTTGAAGCAGCAGATGCTATGGTAAAAGCAGCCAAAGTTGAGCTTATTGGTTATGAAAAAATTGGTGGTGGTTATGTTACAGCAATTGTCAGAGGAGATGTTGCTGCAGTCAGAGCAGCCATTGAAGCAGGTAGTCATGCTGCAGAACGAGTTGGTGAAATAATTTCTGTGCATGTTATTCCAAGACCCCACAGTAATGTGGATGAAGCATTACCTATTAATAAAAAAACGGTTAAGAAATAATACAAATTTGTTTTAACCATTAAGGAAAGAATGTGATCCTAGCTCGAGTTGTAGGAACAGTGGTTTCTAGTCATAAAGTAGAACTTTTAAAAGGGATTAAATTTTTACTTCTTGATAAGATTGATGTTAATACCATGCAAGGTAAAGGTGATTATGTTGTAGCTATGGATAGTGTAGGTGCCGGAGTCGGTGAAATTGTATTTTATGTTTCCGGAAGCAGTGCCAGGCTTACCAATGTAACAGAAGGAAGACCCTCTGATGCCAGTATCATTGCAATTGTAGATAACATCGAAAAAGAAGGTAAATATATTTATACTAAAGATCAGGAAAAAACATGATATTTGGGAGAGTAGCAGGTACTGTGGTTAGTAATACTAAGAATGATAATTTTCAAGGCGCAAAATATTTGCTAATTGAAAAATGTAGCCACAATGGCCAGCCAAAAAATGATTTTTTTGTTGCTTTGGATATGGTGAGTGCAGGCCCTGGTGAATTAGTTCTGTTATGTCAGGGGAGTGCAGCCCAACAAACTCTGGTAACCACTAAAAAACCAATGGATGCTATTGTAGTAGCTATTGTTGATCTCATTGATGAAAACGGTAAAATCGTTTTTCAGAAAAAATAATTATGCAAAAAGATCTTTTAGTAGAAAAAATCAGAGCCATGGGTGTGGTAGGTGCAGGTGGAGCTGGTTTTCCAACTCATGTGAAATTCAATACCAGTTGTGAAGTATTTATAGTCAATGGGGCTGAATGTGAACCATTACTAGCTAGTGATAAATATCTGTTAGAAAAGGAAACTAATAAGCTTATTAAAGCTCTGGAAATAATCAGAGCTGCATGCCAGGTCAGACATTGTGTGATTGCAGTGAAAGAAAAAAATATTAACCTGGTGAATCATTTAGCAAGTGCATTAAAAGGTAAGAGTATTGACCTTTTTCTTCTAAAGAACTTCTATCCAGCTGGGGATGAACAGGTATTAGTTCATGAAATCACTGGTAAAGTTGTACCTGAGGGGGCAATCCCATTAAAAATTGGTTGTGTCGTGAGTAATGTTGAGACTATTAAAAACATTTATGATGCTGTTAAACATAACCATCCAGTGATTAGTCGGTACTTAACCTGCACAGGAGAGGTGAAAAATCCCTCGATTATTCAGGCTAAAATAGGGATGAGTATTAGAGACATCATGCAACTTTGTGGTGGAGTTTTAACGGATGATCCTGTGGTATTGATCGGTGGACCTTTAATGGGATATATTGAGAAAGATTTAGATGCTCCGGTCACTAAATTAACCAGTGGTGTAATTATTCTGGCAAAAAATCATCCATTAGTGGCTAGCAAGACAAAAACTCTCAGTACGATTATCAGACAGAGTAAAGCTGCCTGTTGTCAATGTACTTATTGTACTGAATTATGTCCGCGTTATCTTTTAGGGCACAATTTAGAACCTCATAAAATCATGCGTCAGATTAATCTGGGATTGGATATTCCAGAAAATGTAATTGAAAATGCACAACTGTGCAGCGAGTGTGGTTTATGTGAAGCCTATGCTTGCATAATGAACCTTTCTCCTCGGATGGTTAATCAAACTATAAAAAAAAGTTTTGTTGAAAAGGGATTTAAACCACAATTTTCTGATAAAAAAACAAAGGTTAGAGAGATGAGAGATTATAGAAAAATACCTTCCCATCGTTTGCTGAGCCGATTGCAACTTGCTAACTATAAAAGGGTGCCTAGTAGTAAGTTTATTGAGACTCATCCCAAAAAGGTGGAGTTATTGTTAACACAGCATATTGGTGTGCCAGCTCAACCTTTAGTCAAAATAAATGACAGAGTTGCTGAAGGTGATTTAGTAGCAGAGATTGCAGAAGGAAAACTTGGTGCCAGGCATCATGCAAGTATTAGTGGTAAAGTCATTCTGGTGGATGAAGAGAGAATTATTATTTCTCAAAAATAAAAAGAACAAAATTAGGAAGAATGAATGGATATATTGGTCCTTGGTGTACTAGAGTTTAACAGTATAGCAATTGGTATTCAAGCTATGGATGCTATGGTAAAAGAGGCTCCCATTAAGATTATTGATGCAAAAACCATATGTCCTGGTAAGTTTGTGATCTTAATCAGTGGTGATGTGGCCTCAGTAGATGCAGGGTTAAGTGCTGGAAAAAGAATCGGTAGTGGCTATATTGTTGATGAGCTTTTCTTACCGCAAGTACACGAGGACATTATTCCGGCAATAACCGGGACAACAGAATGTGAAATATGGGATGCTGTTGGTGTGATTGAATGCTTTTCTATTATTTCCAGTATTGAAGCCGGGGATATTGCCGCTAAATATACAGGTGTGAAAATCCCTGAGATTAGGCTGGCAGTTGGAATGGGTGGTAAATCTTTTGTTAAAATTATTGGCCCGATTGCTAATGTTGAAAATGCCATGGATGCAGCAGTCAATAGGGTTAAACAAAAAGGGCTGCTCTGTATGAGCACAATTATTCCTCAGCCTCATCCAGAAATTAAACCGTTTTTTTTGTAATCATAATTGACTTATTTCTGTTCATTAATCAGTGAGGTGGTTAAGAGCAGAGATTAGGTAAAGTGAGGAAGACAGTGGATCAATTAGAGCAAAATATTCGCAAACTGGTTGAAAATGTTTTACAGGATATGAATATCAGTAATATTTCTCAGGGATATCAGGAAGATAAGAAGCTCGGGGTGTTTACTCAGGTAAGTGAAGCTGCTGCTGCTGCCGCTATTGCTCATCAGCAACTAATGAAACTGCCTCTTGCAATTCGGGAAGATATTATTAAAAACATTCGGGAAACCATGTTAGCTCATGCTGAGGCTTTATCTAAAATGGCTTCAGAAGAGACAGGTTTTGGACGTTGGCAAGATAAAGTCATTAAGCATCAGCTGGTCGCTTTAAAAACTCCTGGAGTTGAGGATCTAGTTCCAGAGTCTTTTACTGATGATCATGGATTAACCTTAGTAGAACATGCACCTTATGGAGTAATTGGTTCGATCATTCCCAGTACCAATCCATCATCAACAGTGATTAATAATAGTATTGGGATGATTGCTGGAGGAAATTCCGTGGTTTTTAATCCTCACCCTGCTGCAAAAAAAGTCTCCTGTTATGCTATTTCTCTGATTAATGATGCTGTTGTCAAAGCAGGTGGACCAATGAACCTCATAACAGGTATAGCAACCCCAACTATTGAGTCTGCTCAGGAATTGATGTCTCATTCAGATATTTCTTTATTGGTCGTTACCGGAGGGCCGGCAGTTGTTAAAGTTGCTATGAATAGTGGGAAGAAAGTCATAGCTGCTGGGCCAGGAAATCCCCCTTGCGTGGTCGATGAAACGGCAGATCTTGCGAAGGCTGGTAAAGATATCGTCAATGGTGCTGGTTTTGATAATAATATTATTTGTATTTGTGAAAAAGAAGTCATTGTGGTTGCATCAGTTGCGGATCGACTCAAAGAAGAGATGAAAAAGAATGGGGCTTATGAACTCAATACTGATCAAATTAATGCATTAACCAAACTGGTTATAGCTGAACCTGGCGGGCCAGGTAAAGAAGGTTTTCCAAATAAAAAATATGTTGGAAAAAATGCCTCAGTAATTGCCAGGGATATTGGATTACAGATTGATGATTCAGTAAAAATTTTGTTGTGTGAAGTCGGCAGAGAACATCCTCTAGTTTGGACAGAGCAATTGATGCCAGTTATTCCCTTAGTCAGGGTAAATCATGTAGATGATGCTATTGATCTAGCTTTTGAATGTGAACACGGTTTCCGTCATACTGCTGTTATGCATTCTTTAAACATAGAAAAGCTTTCCAAAATGGCCAAACTCATGAACTGCTCCCTTTTTGTGAAAAACGGATCAAGTTATTGTGGTTTAGGTAGTGGTGGAGCAGGCTTTACCTCCTTTACTATTGCCAGCCCTACAGGTGATGGACTAACCAGAGCCAGAACATTTACAAGAGAACGTCGCTGTACTCTAGTAGATTATTTTAGAATT
Organism: Spirochaetota bacterium; assembly: GCA_022361115.1. GTDB lineage: Bacteria > Spirochaetota > GWE2-31-10 > GWE2-31-10 > GWE2-31-10 > JAKSBL01. The sequence goes on from JAKSBL010000728.1 coordinate 13,377, forward strand.
GTTTAAAGTTTATTATTGAGCAAAGGAATAGGAATGAAATTAGGTAAAATCATAGGCAGTGTTGTTTGTACCACAAAAATTGATCCTTTTGAAGGAAAAAAATTACTTCTATTAACCCCAATTAATGAACAAAAAGAAGAAATTGGAGATGTATTGGTGGCTATTGATACGGTACAAGCAGGGACAGGAGATCTTGTTTTTTATGAAGGAGGCAAGGAAGCTGGATTTGCTTTAGGAACCTTTAATCCTAGTGATGCAACTATTATCGGTATTGTTGATCAGTTAAATTGTGGGGAAATAAAATGATATTAGGGAAAGTCATTGGCAATATAGTATCCACAATAAAGATTGGGGCCTATCAAGGGTATAAAATGATGTTGGTTCAGCCTATCAAGCCAGATGGAAAAAAGAAAGGACACCCTATCATTGCTGTTGATGCTGTTCAAGCTGGAGAAGGGGATACTGTTTTAATCAATGATGAAGGTGGATCAGCAAAATACATTCTTGGTAATACAGAAGGTGCTATTCGGACGGTTATTGTAGGCATTGTTGATGAAATAACCTGATTTTGATAATTAATCAAATTAATGTACTGACAAAATAGATATTTTTTTGTATAGTATGAGCACCTTTTTTAGCTCAAATATTTCACATATTTTATGATCATCGTAATTTCATGCTAAAGGAGGATCTATTGATTGATTCAAATAAAATAATCAAAAATATTGTTAGTGGTATGTATGCCAGTGATAAAAGAACCACTGAAGAATCCCCTTCTCCTAACGAAAAGGATAATGTAAAAAGGGTTGTTATTGGTTCTGATCATGGAGGTTATGAAACCAAAGAGATTCTTAAAAAATATTTACAGGGTTTAGGTTATCGGGTTATTGATGTTGGTACGCTGAGTAAAGAAAGTGTTGATTATCCTGACTATGCAGAAAAAGTAGCTCGTAAAGTGATTAGCGGAGACTGCGAACGGGGTATCATGATTGATGGAGCTGGTATTGGCTCATCCATGGCCTGTAACAAAATTCGTGGTATTCGGGCTGCCTTGTGTTATGACTTAAAAACCATTAAAAATAGCAGAGTACACAATAATGCTAATGTGCTTACCCTGGGAGGGCCGCTTCATACACCTGATCAGGTTTGTGAAATGGCCAAAATTTGGCTGGAGACCAGATTTGAAGGGGGCAGGCACTGGGCTAGAATAAATAAAATTATGGCATTAGAGAAGGAGAAAAATTAAAATATGGATCAGAAGGAACTTATTGAAAAAATTACCAATGAAGTAATGAACCGTATTAAAGATGAATTAGAAATTCAAAAACAGGATAATATGGCTCAATCTGCTCAAACAGATGGCTTGACCGCCAGGGATGTAGCTGGATTGATTGATCATACTTTATTAAAACCAGATGCAACTGAAGAACAATATGACAAACTTTGTGAAGAAGCTAAACAATATGATTTTTGCTCAGTTTGTGTAAATTCCAGCTGGGTATCTTATGTTGCAAAAAAACTAAAGGGATCAAAGGTAAAAGTCTGCGCAGTCGTTGGTTTTCCGCTAGGTGCTATGGATAGCCGAACCAAAGCATTTGAAACCAGGAGAGCTATTGAAGAAGGTGCACAAGAAATTGATATGGTGATCAATGTAGGAGCATTAAAATCAGGAAATCTCAAAAAAGTAGAAGAAGATATCAGAGAAGTACGTCGTGGCTGTCAGAAAAACACTATTTTAAAAGTAATTATTGAAACTGGTTTCCTAACTGATGATGAAAAAATCATGGCTTGCCAGCTTTCTAAAAAAGCTGAAGCAGATTTTGTCAAAACATCAACAGGTTTTGGAAAAGGGGGTGCAACAGCTGGTGATATTGCATTGATGAGGAGAACCGTTGGGCCTAAAATGGGTGTAAAAGCCAGTGGCGGTGTTCGTACTTTAAATGATGTAAAACTCATGGTTGCAGCCGGAGCAACTCGAATTGGTGCCAGTTCAGGGGTAGCTATTGTAACTGGTCAGACCAGTGTAGAATCATATTAATTTTTATTGATTTATAAAATGATAAGAAAGATCACTGAGGACACGAAGAAACACGAAGATCATTGTATTTAAAATGTGATCTATTGTGTTTTTTTGTGATCTTTATGGTCAAACATAACCTGCAATAGTTTAGAAAAAAATCAACTTACCAGGAAGATGGGGTATTGTCTGTCCCATTATCATACCAGTATTCCATTAATTCCCGCCAGGTTTCTACAATACCATCACCATCAGAATCAGCAAAATCAATAAAACCGTAATTACCTCCATAGGGATTAGCATCTACTGAAGTATACCAATATTGATTTGCATAATCGGATGTTGACTTAGAGAAAAAGATGGATAGTCCCCGTTTAACATCAGAACCTGAGCCATAATAATCACCATAATATGAACCTGCATAAGCCGCAACAATTACATTAGATAATACATCAATCACATTTTGAGACTTGTTTCGTAAATTTGAGGAATAATTGGGATCATTGGATATTTGATTGGCCAGATCTTGTAAATCATAATAGGGAACATTATATACAAAATAACAGGAATCATCCCGGCTTTGTTCGATACTGGATTGCTTGCTTTCATTTGCAATTGCAACTGCAAAATTATCTACAGCAGTTTTTAATAATTCTATATCATTTAATTTAACAGCTGATTGAGTTTGGCTGGAATACATTATTGTAGAGTCACGATAAGCTTTTACAATGAGTTTTGCCAGTTCCTTTGTATCTGCTGATTTACTACTCCCGGATGCCATTGCTGAGATAAGACCTTTATAATCCCAGCCGCCAGCATATTCATTGGCCATTGAACCAGCCATATATTCTGCTAAATCACGGAATTCATAAGCAACTTCTATGGTATTCATTAAACAGGCATCAAAGCCGATGAGATCTAATTTATTGCTGCTATTGAAATGATTATCTATTGCATCACGGACTTCGTCCAGGTATAAACAATCATCTCCGTTTGTCTCATCCCAGCAGATTGCCTTTTCAGGCCCAGTGTATTCAATAGATTGGTTCTTGGTAAGGGATACCGATTCAGATATGACAACAGACCTTGCTCCGCCACCATGATTCCAGAGGACCAGTGCATAATGATCTGCCGAATAATTCGTTGTACAGTAGCTAATAAAATTACTCAATGTTGTGGGATCACCCATGTTTAGTTCACCCAGGGAATTATCTAATAAAATATATCCTGATGATGTGATTTGATATCTTCGTGTATTCGTCCAGTTCTCTCCGCTGATAGCTGTTGAAGAGGACCAGCCAGAAATTCTATCCATTTGCACAATTAAGTTAAGATTATCATTATCAGCATCTGCCATTCCATCAACCATCTCGAAAAAATCATCAATTCCAAATGTTTCCAGGTCATTATCTGCATCCAGATAAATCATAAAAGTCCAGGTATCACCAGGGACAGGTGCAAAATTTGCCGTAACCCCATTATTACCATTGCTGTTAGATGAATCTTCTGTTGTTAGTTGGCAAGCGATTATGACTGAAGAAATGAGTAAAATAATTAGAAAATGAGTTTTATTTTTCAATTTTTCATCTCAGAAACAACATAATTTTCATGTAAATATAGCATTTTCTTTACAAAATATCCATATTTTTTATTATAATAAAAAAAAATTTAAAATTATTTTGTGATAACAAAATAATACACATTGATATTTGAAAGAAATATTATATAATGATGCCACTTTAATTAAGGATCGTTAATCAGTCGATTTAGTAAATTTTCATTACATAAAAGAGGAGAAGTTATGGTGAAGTTACCCATTAAAAATAGGAATCAAACTTATACCGTTAATCCAACCAAAATCATTGCCCTTGGATTAAATTATCATGAGCATATTCAGGAGAGCCATTCGGTAAAAGTACAGGGTTTTACCAAAGAAGTTCCAGCTGAGCCCATTCTTTTTCCTAAAACACCAAATGTTTTGATTGGCCATGAAGAAAAAATTGTCATCCCTGGATTTTTAAAGGATTATGGTTTTGAAGAGCTGCGAACTGACTATGAAGCAGAAATGGCCCTAATTATTAAAGATGAGTGTAAAAATATTGAAGCAGAAAAGGCTATGGATTATATCCTGGGTTTTACCTGTATGAATGATGTAAGTCAGCGTAATTTGCAAACTGGTGACCGGTCCGGCTGGTTTCGTGGCAAGTCTTTGGATACCTTTGGCCCCATAGGCCCTTGTTTGGTTTTAAAAGAAGACCTTTCTTCTCCTCAAAAACTGGATATCCAATGCCGATTGAATGGCCAGGTAGTACAGAAATCAAATACCAGTTACATGATTTTCTCAATTCCAGAAATTGTTGCTTTTGTTTCAAAAAATTTTACTCTCTTGCCAGGTGATGTTATTGTAACCGGGACACCCGGTGGAGTTGGTGCATTAAAACATGGTGATATTGTAGAAATAGAGATTGAAGAAATTGGTATATTAAAAAACCAGGTGATTGATCTTAGTCAAAAATAATATTTTTTGGAAGATACTTGTTTACAGTGAAAACGGATCTCTATTAATAATTGGTAATTTCTGTAAAAAAGTGCCTCTTTTGGTGATTATTACTTGACTTCAATTTATTAAATTACTAATATAGACAGATCTTACATTTCAATTTTTAACAAATCTGGTTAGGTTTTTTTAAATTCTAATAATGAAAAACGAAAAAAAAAATGAAAATAATAAAACCTGCCAAAAAATGAGACCAAAACATTATTATGATATTCTAAACAAATTTCATTGTTCGTTGAGTGGATATTTCTCTGCTTAATGATCCTTGGCCTCATGAATCAGTAAAACTAATAATTTTGAGGGAGTCAATATGGACTTAGTAAAAGATCTAGGAGTTAATAACGGGGAAATATCGGAAAAAGACCGGGCAAAAATGATCCGGTATATCAATCTAAAACTGGCATCCTTAGGATGGCCAACTTCTAACAATACCGATCAAGCTGACCTGAATTTAGCTTATGAGTTGATTGAAAATTACAAAGAAAAAAATCGTTTATTGTCTGAACATCTCTGTCCTGTGGATCAGAGAATTCAAGATTTTTTAGATGGCTATTTAGCAGATACCTATTTAGAGAAAAAACCTCGCTTACCATCTACAACTTTTATTTTAGATCGTTATGGATTAGCTAGAGAATTAGCTTTACCTCCAGATAAAAATGAATTTGTGACAGATATTGTCCGTTCCTACCGCTGTTATAACGGGATTGTGCATAATCCAAAAAACGACCGACGAACTACAAAGGGTAGTTTTCATGTAACAGATGGAGGATTACCAGTACCGTTGGATAAAAAAGTGGTTCCCAAGGAAACTTTTGGAATCATGTTAGAAAAAGCATTAAATCCGCCTAATGAATTACAGGAAATTCCATTTACCTCTAACCAGGAAAAAAAAGCCAGGGGGTTTGTGTCTTTATTATTACGGCCGTTAGTATGTCCTGAGGTTCCGGGGGTGATTTCAGAGAAAAACATGGAAGTCCGCTTCTTTGTACCTGGAAATTTAGTAGCTAATCTGGATTTTGTAGAATCCATTTTTGGAAATGCTGGTGATCCTATGCTGCCGGAACATGATTCTTCTTTAGATCCGGAACATTGGACTGGACATTCCGGTTGTGTGATTCTTGCAACCCATTTAACTAAACTCACTAAAAAAGAAGTTGGTTTACCAAACTATAAACATGCTACAGAACGGCAACGTAGAGATGGAATGTGCTGGACCGATCCAAATGAATTGTATAATGAAGGGATACCTTTTAAATTAACCTGTCGGGATGAGCGGGGAGTGATTGTGACTCTCATTGCTGACAATTACTTTGGATATTGTAAAAAAGAAGTGAAAACTCAAATTGGGTATTCAGCAAATTTATTTGGACTGGTTGAAGAAGAACATGCTGGTGGAGCTCTGGCATTTCCTTGTTATAATCTGGGTGTCCGGTTTATTCCAGATAGTAATCTTCGTGCTAAAGGGCATTCCTTTGCAGAAATTACTGAATTTTTAGGTGATGCAGTTGATATTAAACCAGAAGGTTATGGTATAGATAAAAAATTTCCTTCTATTATTTATTTACCTGAAGATAGTACGATTGAACTGGGAACGCAACAAGCTAAATGGATGAAGAATGGGAAAGAACAAATCCTTCATGTGATACCTGAAAATGTTTATGTTCATCCAACGGGATATAAAATCAGAATGGAAAAACACCCTGGTTCACCTGCCTGGCGGTTAGTTGGAACGGTAGCTGAAGGGATGTTCTGTCATAAACCCTGTACTGTATCTGGTGGAGGAAAATCTGAGATTTCGAAATCTATCTGGGATTCCATTTATTTTGGCCCAGTTTTCATTGCTGATTTTCATAAAGATCTCGATCTTGTAGAGCAAATAGTTAATAAGGATTATAGTGAGCGGTATTCAAACCGGTTTGATCCTGATAAAAAAGCTCGTAGCATTTTAAGTACTGAACGTTCATTAGGCTCAGTCATTAAACTTTTTTCTCCATCTAAAAATCATACACAAGAATATTTAGAGTGGCTAAAAACGATACCCAACCGGATATTAGCTTTGGTTTTTCTGGTAAAAAGATTTTATCAACCTGAATGGGGTGATAACTGGCGAGAACATTTTAGTGTTGATGTTATCAATGGAGAAATGGGTCATGAGTTTAAGTTTCATGATCGTAAATTGGTAGGTAGTTACTTAAGAGTAGGCCATAAACCAGATGGTTCCTGGTGGACTTGTAAATTACGCCAGGATTTTATGCCTTCTGATAAAGTACAAATGGAAGATGATATAACAGCATCTATTGTTTTACCAGTAAAACGGCTGGCTAATTTAAATCCTCACATGAAAAATGAGAGTGTTAAAATCGCTCAAAACTGTGAATATCGTTTTTTTCAAAGACCAGATGAGGCAATTAATCGAGGGTTTGATAAACAGGCAGAAGCGGATTTAGCTTCACCAAATAGTTTTATTTCTAACTTTGAACCTATGACTGTTGCTGAAGCTAAAGAACTGGTGAATCAGACAATTAGTTATCATCAGTATACAAAGCCTATGAAAAAAATGGTAAAAAAAGTAGCTCACTCTGAAAAGGATATCTTTTTTGTTTCATCTGCCCATCCGAGAATTCTTGAAGATGGTACACGATCAAAAAATCCTCGTTATTTACAAGTTCGGCCTGATTTAATCAATCCACGTTCGCTCTATCTGGCTAAATTGGGAATGCGCCTTTATCGAAAAATTCCTGCTAGCCAGCCAGTATTACATAATGTTGTTCAAGCTGTACTTCCTGGCCGTCGGAATAATCCTGCTGATCATAAGGCTGGTATTCGTCCGTTAGCAGTCTACGGACCTATCCACTACCAGGAATTACCAGAATTATTTATGGATTTTATTTGTAGTTTAACTGGAAAATCACCATCGACTACTGGTGCCGGAAGTGAGGGGGCATTGACAAAGGGACCCTTTAATGCTTTAGTCGCAACCAGTGATCTCAATAATGCCTTATTATCTTTTATTCTGACTGGCTATAATGGTTTTACCACAGCCGCCGGGTACATTGGCTCTGGTTATAAAGTTGCTCATGATGTTAGTCTACTCATCCCTGAAATTTGGTCCCGTATGAATCCGGTAGAACAAGATCCAGAAATGATGATTAATCTTCATTACCTGGAAAAGATAGACGACTTTGAATATAAAGGGAAAACAGTATTAGGCAGCCGCTTGGGTTACCGAATTACCAGCGAATTTCTCAATGCATTTTTAGGAAGAATATTTGAGAATCCTGCAACTGTTTTTAACGATGAATTATTACAGCCTGAGAAGCAAAGTATGGAAGATTTTGTTGATGGTATCAATAATATTGTAGAAGCTCAGGAAAGAGTAGCAAAATCTTATATCGAAAATGAATCAATAGCAGGAGCCATTCCTCCGTTAAAAGCGTTAATCTGTATTATGGTTAATGGAGAGTATGAAGGAAAAAAAGTCAGTGATTCAGAAATCAGAGACATGTTTAAGCGGGAAAATGTTTTAAAATCTGATTGGTATAAAGAACGGCTCAAAGTGAAACAGGATAGAGTCGTAGCCAGAAGTGAAAAAAATATTCAGTACCTGGAAGGCTTTTTAAGTAACCCAAAAAATAAAGAAGAAGCTCAAAGATTAGGAATTCCAAATAAACTGAACGAAGAAAAAGAAAAACTAAAATACTTTAGCGGTAAAGAATATCTCAATTCACTCATTGGAACAATTGGAGCTGATCCTTTATATAAAGAGTAAAAATCAATTTAAAGTAATTTATACAAAAGGGAGTTAAATTTTAGCTCCCTTTTTTTATTTTCAGCTTTGCTTTTATTCATTTCTGAAGTATAAATTTAAAGAATAAATCAAGCCCTATAGGCTGCATGGGTGAGCAGTCAGCACAGCGCACAATCAGCCCTTTGATTGAAAAACCCCTATTATGGGTAAATGGTCTGAGATATCAAAGGTATCATTGTGGCGCACATATGCCTTTTTTCTAACTAAAATATCAGAGTATAAAAGGTAATCAATTGTTCTGTCAGGCTTTTTAATAATAAAGGAGTTCGGAAAATGGGTAAACCATTTTTGACAATTCTTTCCTTGAATATCTTTGCTATCCGGAATAATTTGAAATTTTTCAGTTAACACCTCAATCTCACTTTTTTCTTGATAATATCGTCTTTCAGATTCAGCTAATTGATAGTAGGCATTTGTAGAAGGGAGAAGGTTAAAATCTCCTCCAATGATCCACTGAATCTTCTGTTCATTTTTATCCGTTAAAAGTTTATCAATCATTTCTACTTGTTTTTGCATCGTATCATTACCCTGAGCAAATGCATCCAGATGAGTATTCATGATAGCTAAAGAATGTCCATTTGAATAAGGTAAAGCAACATCTAGCACAGCTCTTTTGAATTGAAACATTTTGATAAAAAAATTATCCGGCATAATCGGTAATTGGAGTCTTATTGCTTTGGAAATTTGATACTTGGAAATAACGGCTAAAACCATTCCTACACGCCCTTTTATTTTTGGATGAGGAATAAAGGGGGCTTTCCAATAGTAGGCAAATGCATAAGAGTTATATTCTGACGGTAGTAATTTCAGTAACTCTTCCAGTTGGTTCTGATAATCGGTCTTCTTAGCATTGATGTCTAATTCCTGTAATAAAATTATATCAGGATCTTCATCAATGATAATTTCTGCCACCCTTTGAGTGGTTTTTTTAATATCAGCAGCTGAAGGTCGAATATCTGGTCCTGATCCATCTAGTAAATCATAATAAAAAACATAATTTTTTCCAGCCATATACTGAATATTCCAATTTAACACTTTAATCGTTTGATCTGGTTTTAATAGTGGAGCGGCCTTTGGTGAAACAAAAGAAACCTCTTCAACATCCGCAGGCCGATAAGAAGTTACATAAAATCCCAAAACTCCCAATCCAGTGAGTAAAATTATTAAAATAAAAACAAAAGAAATTTTTTTAATCATCTATAAATCCACCAATTCGCTAAAGATAAATGCCATATTGCTGTGTACCCAGACTGCAATGGGCATTGCCTGAGGCGAATGCCGAGTTTTTGTCCATTGCAATCTGGTTACACAGCAATATTGGGACCTTAGAACACTTTCGAAGCATAATCTAAAGAATGGACCGGGACCTTCCCGGGTTGAAGGGAACTAGTGAAGAGTAAATAACTTTTTAAAAGGTTCTAGTAAAGAGTATACTTTACCCTCACCATACATTTCAGCCCTAATAAAATCATCAAACCAGAAAGCTACTGGTGATAGAAAGAACCAGCCGATAGAGTGAAAAAGATTGATTTGTCCTAAATAATTAAAAGGGAGTTCTGTATAATCCCAGATTTTAAGATCTAACCAGCGATTCAGAACTATACCTGAAATCAGCTCAATTCCAGTGATGATCAGACACCCCAATAAAGCTTGAAAAATCATTTTCCAATGTTTTATCAATTTCCATTCATTTAATAAACCTAACACAATACCTAGAAAACCGCCAATCGGAAACATCCAGATACTGGACAAACCAATTAGACTAATTCTTTCATAATACTTAGTTAAAGTTAATATCTTGCCTGAAATAGCAGTAAAAACAACTTCAATAAAAACATAAATAATTCCAGCTAAAATATAAATAGTAAGCAGTTTTTTGTATTGAGGCCCGTTTTTGTTCATTTTATCCCCTTTTATCAATATTGTTATAGATCACACAATTCTTGATAATAATCAGAAAAAAATATTTTACCATTTATTTTAATCGTTTTTCTTTTACTAATAAAAAATCTTCCTAATAACCTTACTGCAATATAATATAGAGAAGCAAGACTGAATTTTCTGGTTTTCATCATCTCTAAAAACAGTTGATCAATCTTTTTTCTAGCAAGACCATGATAGCCATAGTATTGATATAAAACATCATGAACCAGAGATGCATAATAGGTTTTTGGTTTAAGAGTTTGAATATCAATAACTCCATCAGGAATTCCAAATATAAACAGGTCAAGGAAATTTATTTTAAAAGAACATCCATCCCAGGCATAATCACTCTTTATGATAATGGTCCCATCTTGCTCAATAGTCAACCACCTTGAGTAAAATGAATAATCTGGAAAAACTTTTTCCTTTCGATATTCTGTATCTAATTTAAAAATCCAATTAGCCTTTTTATTTCGAGCTTGAAAAGTTTGAAATTGTTCTGCTTCTTTCAAGAAAACCTCCTTTAGAGTAACATGATTATCCAATAGCTTACTCTTTTGTTCCTGAATAAATAAAGGAATTTTGCTTCATTTTATAAAAATTTCCTTCATCTATCCCCATAACATTTCCACAATGACAAACTAGTTGGTGATCTTCCTCTGTAATGTATTGTTTAGAAATCCGGCTCTTGTGACAGAGCAAAATTTTGCCTTTCCCAATTTTTTGGTATTTAAAAACCTTGGTTTTGCATTTAGTACATTTAATAGTTAAAATACTTAGATCCTTATTTCACTCATTTTTCTCCTTAATGTTATCCATTTTTTTTACATAAAGCAATAAGAAATAAAAAATCAGAATTAATTTATTTAATACATAGTACAGAGTTACTCAGATTTTAGCAGAGTACAGAAAGAATTATTTTTTTTAAATTTTACGCACTCGCAGATTAACATTTTTTTTATTTAGCAATCTTGAGCCGATTGAGTAGTATTCCCTGGATCCAGAATAAATGCAGGGTTACAAGTAAAAAATTATAGTAAAAAAATATTGACAGTTATTAAGTTGTATGATACAACATAAATATGACTGAAGAAGAAAAATATCAACTTTGCTTAGAAGATTTAGGAAAACTCTTACAAAAAACCTCTCGAATTTTCCAATTAATGGAACGAGAGCAGGTGAGAAGAAGTCAACATACTACTTCTCAATCCTATTTATTAATGGAACTGCTTCATGCTCATAATGAGGAACTTTCCATGCAACAAGTCATTGATAAAATGAAGTTGGAAAAGAGTACTATTACCCGTTTAGTAGATACCTTGATTAAACAGGGCTTAGTCGTCCGGCAAAAAAAGGATATTGATAAAAGGATTGTAACAATTTGTCTGAGTCAAGCAGGTAAAATGATAGCAGAACAGGTTTATTCAGGCCGTTTAAATTACTATCGCAATATTATTTCCCATCTTCCCAGAGGACATGTAAGAGAAGTGATGAATTCTTTTGAAGTCTTGTTAAATGCTTTAG
>JAKSBL010000305.1 GCA_022361115.1 Spirochaetota bacterium
GCACAACCTGTGATTAAGATCGTACCGACAAAAATTACCAGCAAAAAAAATTTGTTTTTTTCTCTTAACATGAAAAATCCTCTTAATTATTTGATTTATGGTTTAGTTTTAAAAATTGTAAATATTTTTTAAATTGTTATTTTAGTTGCATATTATAATAAAATAAAATTATTGTCAATTTTCTTGGCAGAATTTTAGAAATTTCTATCAAGTAGCTATTTCTAGAGAGTAAAAATTTAACTGGTCATATAACCAAAACACCCAAAATGGATAGCGGAATCAATTTAACGGGTGTACTAAAATAAAGATCAAAAATGCTAAAAAGACCTGTGCTCTTTGTGCCCCCTCTGTGCTTTCTGTGATCATTTTGATACCAGGTTTTCTTTTTTAAATAATATGAAAGAGCTAAAAAAAATCAGCCCTAACCAAAAAATTTTGGCAGGACTGATCAGAAAAAGGAGATCAGAAACTTTAGTTCATGTCTTTATCTAAAGGATATATTGGACGCTTCATCTTTTTATAGGGCAGTCTTTCTAGTATTTCATCTGTACACCCGTTAGTAAGAGCAATAATAGATCGAGCCGCTATTTTTTTATAGGGATCTGTTAGATAGCCTAATTTAATGGCAATAATTTTTCTATCTGAGGGATTGATATCAAGAGCTTCCAGCATAGAGGGGTGAACAAAACCAATATGCTTTGATGTAATCACAATCTCTATGCCACCTGAGTGAAATAGGACTAAATCAGACTGATAATCCCCCCAGGATTTAACATATTTTTTTACAATGCCTGTTAGCTGTAAAGGCAAACAATTGACTTGATCAAATTTTCCGCCTAGCTCTAATTTTACTGCCTGCCCTTCCTGACCGGCACATTTTTTGACAGAGTCCGGATCATAAATTCCTGTAAATACGAGTGGTTCATTTAACTCATTGATTCCCGGATGATGATATAAAAGTTCTAAAAAACCGGTATTATCACCAGTAGAGCCTGCTGTCGGATTATCACCGGAATCAGACAGAAACACTGGCGATCTTTTTTCCATTAATGCTTGTTTAATGGCTTCTTCAGGAAGATAAGCCTCAGTAGTAAAATCAAACTGCTGTCTGGTGTCCCAGAAAACTTTAGCTAACTGACTGGCTTTTTCTTCTGCTTTTTCCTGATTATTTTGAGTGACCACCAAGGAACAAACCCCATTATCTTCTGTATCAGCCCAGGGAAAACCTAATAAAAAAGAAGCAGCAAGGATATCATTCTCTTGTTCTGCTATTCGCAATTGCTCAATCATAGTAGAAGTTGGTTTTACAGAAGTTTCAGATTTTTCACCAGCAATAATCATGGGTATCCTTTGATACGCCATGGTTAAAGGCTGGCCAGTGGTTAAGGTATATCTGGCTAATTCTGCAGCATGTTTTCCAGTTTCAAAACAGTCAACATGGGGTGCTGTTTTATATCCTACAAATGCATCTGCATGGGCAATCATGGTATCAGTAATGGTAGCATGCAAATCCAATGCACTAATTATCGGAATATCCGGAAACATAGCCCGTAAATCTTTTAAGAGATCCCCTTCCGCTTCACCGATATCCTCAACACGCATGGAACCGTGAAGAGCTAAGACTATTGCAACTGCATCTCGATGCAAACTTGCCCTTTCTAATAACTCATTTTTGATTCCCAGATAAAATTTTTTCTCAATAACACCATTAGGAACAGCCCTGGCAAACAAGGTTGTACATATTTCATACTCAGGCCATTGTTCTAATGTTTTAATAATCCCTTTAGCAGGCTCATGATAATCCAGGGCCTGATAGATTTCATCTCCTCTCAGAACAACAAAGTCTTCTTTAGAAGTAAGAATGGGATTAAAAGTATTTGATTCATGGCTAAAGCCGCCAATAATAATTTTCATAATATAAGCCTCTTTAATTAATTTGCTGTTGTTATATTTTTTTATTGAAAGCAAAGCTTTCTTTATGCGTGTTTCTTGGTGTCCTCCGCTGCACTACCTGGTGAATGCCGATGGCATTCCCTGACCTGTACGCATCATCATCATAAAATTTCAGACACAAATATCAGTGATGTTACCCCTTTAAAGCACCGGCAGTTAAACCTTTAATAAACTGTTTTGACATCATCATATATAAAATCAGGAGAGGTAAAGATGCCAGGCTTAAAACCGCCAGTGCCTCTGTCCATTGAGTTTGATATTGACCAAATAACTTAGTCACTCCCAAGGTTAGGGTTTTATGATTATCAGAACTAATAAAAATTAATGGAAACCATAAACCATTCCAGATTGGGATTAAGTTAAAAATCGCAACAGTTGCTAATGCCGGCCGAACCAGTGGTAAAATTATGGCCCAATAGATTTGCCCGCGGTGGGCTCCGTCAATAATGGCAGCATCTAATAATTCTTTAGGAATCTCTTGAATAAAAGTTGTTAAAATAAAAACAGCAATCGGCATTCCCATAGCAATATAAACAGGAAATAAACTAAAAATCGAATCAATTAAACCAAGGGATTTAATGATTTGGAATATGTTAATCGAACCCAGTCGAATTGGAATCATTAAGCCGGCAATAAAAAAGAAATAAAATACTTTTGACAGCTTTGATTTCCAATTAGCAATTGCATAGGCAGCTAATGATCCAAAAAATAAAATAACGATTACAGAAACCACTGTTACAAATAAACTATTTCTAAAATAGGTAAAAAAGTTGCTGTCAGTAAAAACTTTTACATATCCTTCAAATGTAACATTTTTAGGAAAAATAAAGGGATTTCTAAAAATCTCTATTTTCTTCTTAATGGAATTCACCAACATAGTCCATAAAGGAAACAAAACTAACATCGACCAGGTAACCAAAATGAGATGCTTAATAAAGCTACTGACTGTGATTTTATTTTTTTTCATATTATCCCCTTATTATTTAAATTATTGCTCTGCTTTTTTTGACAAGAATTTCCAACTCAAGATGACTGTAAATAATATAAAGAATATGATAGTAGCAATTGACGCCCCTATTCCTACATCTGGTTGTGCAACTGGATGCTCTCCGGCAATACCGGCTCTGAAGAAAAATGAACCAAGTATATCAGTAGAAAAATTTGGCGCCCCCCGGCTTCCTGCCATAGCATAAATAATATCAAAAGCATTAAAATTGCCAACAAAGGTCAAAACTCCGACAATTCCCATAACCGGTACTAAAAGAGGAAATTTGATTCTCCAAAAAATATCCCAGCCTGATGCTCCGTCAATACTGGCAGCCTCATAAAGTTGTTCTGGTATTGCCTGCAAACCTGCTAAAAAAATCATGGTCGGCAATCCTACCCATTGCCAGACAGAAACTAAACTAATCACAACCAATGCCAGTTTAGGATCGCCTAACCAGGGAAGTGCCCATTCTTCCAGGCCAATTTTAGTTAAAAAAATATTAATCGCTCCCCATTTTGGATTTAAAATGAGTTTCCAAACAAATCCGGAAACCAATATAGAAACAGTAGCTGGAATAAAAATAATGGTTCGATAAATATCTCTCCCAATTGTTGGAGAAGCAAGAAAATTGGCAAATAATAACCCTAGACTATTTTGTATCAACATGTGTATGGCAAAAAAAATACAAGTATTTTTAAATGCATTGATAAACCGGTCTCTCCAAAAGGGATTAAAAAAAAGTTCTTTATAATTATCAAATCCGACAAAGATATCAGGAATAAGGCCGTCTCCAGTATATAGACTTAAACGCATGGAATTAAACAAAGGAAAAGCCATAAAGATAAAATAAACTAAAAAAGCGGGTAAAATATATATTACCCAGACAAAATGGTTTTTATGTGATTTTAGTTTTATGGGTTTTACCTTCATTAAAACATTCTCTTTGGCATTCTCCATAACCTGCTCCTATTATCATTTTACTAATATTTTAAATAATAATTGATCAATACTAGTTTTAAAGAAAATATTAAAATGCCTGATAATATTTCTTTTAAAACCAATATTTATTTTACATACCTCTTAAAATAATTCTGGACAGAAAAAATTCTGTCCAGACAAAAAATTACTTGTGCATTTGTGCCGGCGGATACCATTTGGCTAATCCATTTTGCAGATTGTCAGCTGCTTGTTGAGGAGTGATATCACCTTTTATAACTGCAATGGTTCCATCCTGAATCAGGGAGTAACCATCTGGATTACCATTGAGTAAAACTGGCCAGACCCAACGCACATCAAGGCCTCTGCCTCTGTTTAATGCCAGAAATTCATTAGCGTGTTCATTGTCTAAGGTTATGTTGTTCTTATTAAGAGGAAAAAAACCAGCTAATTCATTACCTAACAAAGTTGCACATTCTGTTGAAGTTACCCATTCCAAGAAAATTTTGGCTTCTTCTTTATGCTCAGATGCACTATTTAAACCAATCGCTGCATCTGGATGAAAAGTAACATGTTCTTCCATCCCTTTTGGTGCTGGAGTTGCAAACACTCCCCACTCTAAATCCGGATTCTCTCTTTCATAGATATTGATATTCCAGGAACCCTCCAGAGTCATAGCAGCTTCTTCCATTAAAAATATTTCCTGGCAATCATTATTATCTAATGCTTCCTGATTTTTTGGTAAAAAGGGAGCTAGATCTTTACAAGCTTGAAAAGCAGCAACAACATGTTTATCATTAAAACTTCTTTCTCCCCTATCATATGCTAATCGCCCTTCTCTGCCACCAATAAAATTTGGTGCTAGATTCATAAAAACGATTTCTGCCATAGTCCATTCATCTTTTGATCCGTTAGCAAATGGAGTAATTCCAGCTGCTTTTATTTTTTTTGCAACTTCAATTAATTCTTCCCAGGTATCAGGAATACTGAGATTCAGTTCTCTAAATATCCGTTTATTGTAATAAATACCATGAGAAACAGCCATAAATGGCACACCATAAGTTTGCTTATCTTCAGTAGTCCAGGGATCCATACCAGCTTCAGTGTAGTTTTCCTTTAATCCTGGTAAGTTGGTAAGGTTTTCTAAAAATCCTTCATCATATAAGTTACGAGCTACAGCATAAGAACGTAAGTAAAAAACATCAGGTGCAGTACCACCTTCTAATTTGGTTCGTAACACTGCATTGTATTCTTTTGATGTAGTCGGATCAAATTTCACTTCAATATTTGGATGTTTTTCATGAAACACCTTTAATATTTTGTTAATTTGATCCGTATCACTTACCCTCCAGGATCCCATAACGAGAGTAACTTTTTTTCCGTTGCCCTCTTGTTCACTTGATTTTTTACACCCAGGTAAAACCAGTAAAACAATAAACGCAAGCATCATAAAAAAAGTGATTTGTCTTTTTTTCATACTTCCTCCTTCTTTATTAATTTAATCATGGTGATTCCAGATTAAATCTATCAATAATGGCCTTCAAAACCCATTATTTACATTTACATTTTAAAGATGTGGAGCACATGCCCAGGCAGTTACAGATTTTGTTTCTCCGATATTAATTGAATAATGAGGTTCTCCTGGAGGTATTAGTATTGAACTCCCTTTTTCTAATTGATAATATTTTTCTTTTTTAGGAAGATGCATAATAATGGTGCCCTCAATCACATAACAGATTTCATGTGCATCTTTATGCCCTTTATCTAAACAAGCTTTTTGCCCTGGTAATAATGTACTAGTTGCAAAAATCAACTTATCGGTATGACAGTAAACTTGGGTGCACTCTTCTCCTTCCATAATAAATCTGCCTTCACCATTATGGGTAATCACTGGTTCTGTCATAAAAATTCTCCTTCACTTCTAACTTCTTAAAGTATTTATACCTTATCTTGTCTTTTTATTAAAAAACATCCTGATAAACCGCTGCGGAGTAAAGATTAAATCGTATATCCCGAAAATACTCTACCGGCCCGCCTGACTGAATCTTCCCAACAAGCTTATCAATGATATTTTTTTGAGATTCATAAGATTTAATCGCATTCATTTTATTCTGGAAAATTTGTTCACTGCATTCGATTTTTATATCAGGTAATCCATTAAAATCACAATAGACTGCCATTTCATATACTTCAGGAAATTTTTCCAATGATGGTCCTAGTTCGGGCCAAATTTGGCTGGTAGCATGAAACAACGAAATCAAAGTTTCTTGAAAAACAATTTTATGATCAGTATGCAGATCTTCGCCAGTTGGGATAAATATCCTAGTTGGCTTCAGCTTTCTAAAATAATAGGTAAAAGAATTTTGCAACCCTGTATGATCATAAATACTGCCGTAATCATCTTCTAAAGCTCGTCGCCGACCCATATAGGAGTTGAGATTGCCGTCTGGAAAATTCAACCACTCTAGGTTTTCAATATTTAATTCTTTAAACGAGTTGATCGTTTCTGTTCTTCTGATCTCTACAATATTAGCTATCTGAGTTTCAGAGCAATATCCCATCTGTCCGTCAGTTGCAATTAATACAGTTGTATTAATTTGTTCACTAACGGCTTTTTGCAATAAAATACCGCTGCCAATAGCTACGTCATCATCATGAGGAGAGATAAACAACCAGTTTTCTTTCTCACCTTGCCAATTTGAAAAAATTTCATTTAATTTACTTGTTTTACTCTTTGATTTGTTATCTCTTCTGGAAAGGATAAAGTCTGACATTCTTTGCTCCAGTCTGGTTTCCTTATTTTAGTTTGTTCATTCATTGAATAAACTATATCGAATTATTCATCCCTTGTCAACTAGAAAATTTAAAATTATTAATTTTTTCTTTATTTTTTGTTAAAACTCAGTTACAAACAATATAAAAGTTTTTATGCTATTATTTTTTTTAAAAAAATATATTGACAAAATTATTAAATTGATTAAACTGTTTTTTGTAAGTTAATTCATCGTACGAATTAACTAAAGCAATTGAGATAAACATTTGCTTTTTATTTTACTGGATTTAGAGTTATTTATGGATTATAGTAGTGTTAATTGATATTCAAAGTACATAAAGGATAACAAAATGAATATTTCTAAACAGAAAATGCAAAAAGTCTTTAATCAAATAACACTTCTAAAAATCATACAATTAGAACACCGCATTTCACAAGCTGAACTTTCCATTAAAACCAAACTACAGCCTTCTACTGTCTCAAATTTAATAAAAGAGTTCAAACAACGGGGAATTGTAAAAATTACAGGTAAAGGAATTTCAGGAGAAAAAGGGGGCAAGAAGTCCGACCTGCTTTCATTAAATCCCAAGCAAGGCTTATTTTCCGGGGTTTCGATTAAAAAGAAATCTGTTGTGTTTTCTCTTTTTGATTTAATGGGAACTCAAATAGAACAGTATGAAAAAAAAGTTTCCAGATCCTCTACAAATGATGTTATTAGCATCATTGCCGATGAAATCAATCAGCTTTGTTCTCAGTACCCTAATTATAAAGGAGCTGGTATTGCCGTAACTTCAGTGATCAATGAAGAAGGAGACATTACCTATTCATTTGAGAATAATTTAAAGGTTTCTCACTTTCAGGCAGATATCAAAAGTAAGATTCCTCCGATTCAGATAACTGTAGAAAACGATGCCAATTGCGCTGCTTATTACTCAAATTACTATTTAAAAGAAAAATACAAAAACCTCATCTCCTATTCCATCTTTTTTGAGCCATTTTGTATTGGTGCCGGAATATTTTTTAATAATAAACTTTTTAAAGGACCCAAAAATGCAGCCGGAGAGATTTGGGAGAGTATTTCAGCTACTCATAAAGACATTGATAAAATTTCAATTAAAGATATAAAAAATCCAGACACAAACCCTCTTGTTAAAAATCTTCTTGCCAGCATCAGGAATTATATTTTAACAACAGCAGTATTTGTTGATACTGAAGTGATTGTTTTAAATGGAGATATCATTCATATAGATAAAAATGTTCTGGCTGATTTTATTTATTCACTTAAAAACACCTACAACCAATTTGAAGTTAAAATTATTGACGAGTGTGATCTGACTGTAGCCGGATCAGCCATGTTGTCTATTGATATGTATATCAATACTTTATTAAAAGGAGCAGCTTATTAAACCAAATCTGATAATCGGACAATCTGGGGGACCAACCCCAGTTATTAATTCAACTTTATGCGGTGTTATCCAGGAGGCTTTAAAATCAGACCATTTTGCTAATATCTTGGGCATGATGTATGGAATTGAAGGTTTTTTACAGGACAAAGTTATTAACTTAGGAAAAGAGTCTTCAAAAACTATTGAGCAGCTTAAATTTACCCCTTCTTCAGCTTTAGGATCCTGTAGATATAAATTATGCGACTCTGATTTTCCTGTATTATTGGAAAAATTTAAAAAACTCGACATTCAGTTTTTCCTTTTAATTGGGGGCAATGATACAATGGATACCATCCATCGATTGGAAAAATATTGTCATGAAAATGGGTATCCATTAATTGGGCTAGGATTACCAAAAACTGTAGATAATGATTTATTCGGTACAGATTTTACTCCAGGATATCCATCTGCTGCCAGATATACAGCATTATCAATCCAGCAATCCGGCCGATTAGCCTGTGATATGCAAAAGGTTGATAAATTTGTGATTCACCAAACAGTTGGAAGAGAAGCCGGCTGGCTGGCAGCATCTTCTGCACTAGCTAAAAAACAGGAATGGGAAGCCCCTCATCTGATCTATGTACCCGAATCGAGACTCAATCAAGACCAGTTTTTAACCGATGTAAAAAACTGCATCTCAGAATATGGCTGGGTTTCCATTGTGTGCGGTGAGGGCATCCTGTTTGAGGACGGCACTCCTGTATCTGCAGCCCAATCAAAAGATCAATTTTCTAATGTTGAATTTGGTGCCATGGGAGGCAACAGTGCAGCTCTTAGTTTACACAGGCTTGTTTCAGCAGAAACCGGATATCGCGGGGAGTTTCAAATCACTGAGTCTTTGTCTATGTGCGCAATCGATAGAGTTTCTCAATTAGACCAGGATATTGCTTATCAATGCGGAGCCCAGGCTGTGAAACTTGCATTGGAAAACACTTCAGGAGTTATGGTTTCTATTAAAAGAATGAATCATCAGCCTTACCAGTATGAGCTAACAACCATTCCATTAGAAAATGTAGCAATTAAAGCTAAGCCAATGGATAAAAAATATATTAATAAAGCTGGTAATTTTGTTACAAATGAATTTATTCAATATATTAAACCTTTAGTTGGCCCTTTAGGTGAATATGCAGTATTGGATAAGTATGATTTTATGTAAAAATTTGGGTTTTATCTATAATAATACCAAAAGTAATGAATAGATAAAAAACTTGTGATGATCACAAAAATCACTTTTTCTTGAAACTGGTTTTTTTGTGTTTCTCTGTGATCATCATAACGGATTGTTTTATGAAAAATTATTTATTTAAAATGAAACTTTTGACATAACCACAAAAAACTTGAGGAGTCATTATGAATCTAAAAGAAGAAAAATACAGCAAATTTAGTATTGTTCAGGAAATGCTGGAAACCAGTGCTGTTTTAAAAAAAATCGACCTTAATCAGTTCACTAATTTATCAACTAAAATTAACAGTGATAAAATATTTCTGACTGGAGAAGGTTCATCTAGAATTTTTCCTGCAAAAAACCTCATTTATCATGCACTAAAAAATAATTACCAGGAATATTTTGTTACTGAATGCAGCTCTCAGGCAATGGAATATGATTTATCTCATTACAATATTTTTATTTCATCCAATTCCGGTAAAACAAAAGAAGCGGTTCGATTATTAAGAAAAGTAAAACAGCAGGGGCACCAGCCTGTTTTTGGAGTTACTGCTCATGCAAATTCCAATATTTCTTCTGAAGCAGATTTTGCTTATGATCTGGTTTGCGGATCAGAACAAGCTGTGGCAGCTACAAAATCTGTGATGGAACAAGCCCTTTTTTATGATCTGGTTTTTCGAAAGAGAAATCAACTCACACTACCTGACCTTGAAGAGCTAGGAAATTTAATTTCATCTGTGTTAACTCAACCAATTCCGCAAGATATCATCCATTCTATTACCAATGCGGAAACCATCTATTTTTGCGGAAGAAATAACGGAGTAGCTGAAGAGCTAACCCTGAAAACCAATGAAATCACCAGAAAAAAATCAGACTTTTTAGAAGGAACCTATGCTGTACACGGTATTGAAGAAGTCATGACTAAAAAAGATGTCATAGTAATAATCAATCCCTTTGCAGAAGAAGAGGAGAAATTCCGGGAAGTTTTAGCTAAAGGTGTTGGACTTAATATCAATGCAATTTCAAGTAGAAAAACTTCTTTTCCAACCTTTCAAATTCCTGATTTTGGTGATTTCACAACCTATTTGGAACTTGCAGCAGGTTGGAGTCTCCTGATAGAGGCAGGAATTAAACTGGGCATAAACCTGGATAAACCAGAAAGAGCCCGCAAGATTGGCAACGAATTAGAAGAATAAATCAACTTAAACCATGGTGATGAGGAATTAATGAATGGGGTTTTTCCTGATGATAAGCCTGCAGTAATTCCTCATCTCCCA
>JAKSBL010000139.1 GCA_022361115.1 Spirochaetota bacterium
ACTCTGGTACATGGCTTATAATTCTGTTCGCAAGGGATATGTAGACAATCCAAGGGATTATCCATATTCTTCGATTAAACATTACTTACAGGAAAATTATGTGGGTAAAGTGAAGATAACATTGCATGAGATATTCTTGAACCTAAGCGATATTTTTTCAGAACGGCTGGAAGTTTTATTGGTTATGGAGAAGGAATACCAGGAGGTTTTGGGCATATCCTACTGAGTTTTTTTCAAATATTGTGCCTGGCACCATTTAGCTAAATTTTATGAAGAATCGGAGCCAGAAACCATTATGCTCAAGGTATTATATTAAAGTAGCTAGAATGAATAATAGAATCGAATACAATATTTATAATTTATCTGTTTGCGGGTAGATTACATTTACTCTCTAAGTCAGTATAATTCGGATAATATCTAAAATCTTTAAATTATATTTAACCGAGATTTGACTTCTTTTTATAACGAAATTATAATTATTTATATATTTACAGGATTCTTTATGTCAAAAAAGTTTCAGCAACCATTTGAGGAACTCATAAAAATTAAGAAACCTCAAATTAAAATTAAGAGAATGAATGAGTATTCTAAATGAAAACTGAAATTTATTACTTTTCAGGAACTGGTAACTCCTTTGCGGTTGCCAGAGACTTAGCAGAAAAATTGAATGCAGAATTGATTCCAGTAACTACAGTTTACAAAAAGCAAAACTTTGAGTTAACTGCAGAATCTATTGGATTCGTTTATCCAATTTATGACTTCAAGCCTCCCAAACCTATAGAACAATTTATTGAAAATATCAAGAATCTCAATTTTCCATACATTTTTGCAGTATGTACAGCTGGATTAACAACTTCATCATCACTGATATATATGAAGAAACTCATTGAATCTAAAGATGGGATATTAGCAGGAGGTTTTTCTATCTTAATGCCTCACAATGGAATTGGATGTGCTAAAATCACAGATGAGGAGCACCAAAAAATGATTGCTTCCTGGAAAAATCAGTTAAATCCAATTTGTGAATATCTTATCAATCAACAAAACGGCAGTATTGATTCCACTAGTTTTATGGAGATATTTCTTAATAAAAGAAATCGAAAAATGTTGCCTGCAGCCTTTAAGTTGCTATTTCATATACTGACTAAAGGGATAGATTCATTGGCTTTAGTAGCTGCTGATAACTGTATCAGTTGTAAAACCTGTCAAAAAATATGTTCTGTTAAAAATATTGAAATGAGGGAAGGTAAACCCAATTGGTTAAAACATTGTGCTGGATGTTTTGCTTGTTTTCATTGGTGCCCTAAAAACGCAATCAGCATGGGGGGACATAACATGGATATGAAGCAATATCATCATCCTCAAGTAAAACTGATAGATATGATGATATAAATTTTAAATTTTTAGAGTAACTGAACAAACTTATTACAATAATAAATGATATTCCAGGCTTATTAAGAGGGAGTTGTTTGTGAAATTATGTAAAGTTTTTATAATACTTAATTTTTTTACCATTCTTAATCTAGGTGTTTTTTCAGGGCATTATAAATTTGTAACAATTGAGTTTTTTCCATTAGAATATACAGATAGCATGGGAAAAGTTAAAGGTATTGCTGTTGAGATAGTTGAGAACATTATGCGCAATCTAGGACATACCATAGAAATTGAGGTATATCCCTGGACCAGAAGTTTGCTTTTAGTAAAACTTGGAAAAGCTGATGCAATATTTACTGCTTATCAAAATCCTGAAAGGGAAATGTATCTTGATTACTCAAAAGAAGTTCTAATCTGGCAAATTATCTATTTTTACAAATTAAGAAGTAAAAAAATTGGTTTTTCTGGTAATTTAACTGATTTAAAGGATTATCGAATAGGAGTAGTTTCTACAATCAGTTATGGTCAAATTTTTGATGAATTAAGAAAAGAATTAATGATTGATACAGCTCCATCATTAGAGGTCAGTCTAAATCAGCTTTTAATAGGCAGGGTGGATATTATACCCTCTAATACCTATGTTGGCGATAATACAGTTATGAAATTAGGGTTAGAGAATGAAGTTAAAAAACTATCAGTTCCATTAGAAAAAGTACCCAGTTTTATAGCCTTTTCTAAAATCAAAAAGTTAACCAATTTAAGAGACCAATTTGATATTGAGTTTAAAAGATTTAAAAAAAGTAAAGAATATCAGCATATTTTGGATAAATATGGTATTCAGCTTATTGATT
This sequence comes from Spirochaetota bacterium, assembly GCA_022361115.1. Classification (GTDB taxonomy): domain Bacteria; phylum Spirochaetota; class GWE2-31-10; order GWE2-31-10; family GWE2-31-10; genus JAKSBL01. The sequence goes on from JAKSBL010000139.1 coordinate 2,226, forward strand.
AATTAAAGACTTCTCAAACATTTCATTGTCTTCTATAAAATCAACAATACTAAATAATTTTTAAGATAAACGATTGATTCTTATCCTCCAGTAAATCCAGATAAAATGAAAAATAACAAAAATTAATAAAAAGACGTAACTAAAGAATGGACGATTATGGGCACCTTGAATAATGGACCATAAAATACCGAAAGAAGCAGTAAAAGACCAGATGACTTTTAAATTAAGTAAACTTTTAAATTGATTGACAGTTGCATTTCTAGCCAGCCAGGATTCTATTCCAATAGCAAATAAAGCTGCTGCTACCAAACGTGCTGCAATTAAGTCAATGGATTGCCATCCAAATAAAGTTAATGCTGTAATGGGAAAAAACATCAAAGGAATAGCAAAAATAATATCTGCTAAAAAATGGAAGATGAATAAAATTCTTAAAACAAATAAGTTATCTTTTTTTATCATTTAGGACTCCTTTCACTTTAACTGGAATGATAAAAAAATCACAGGTGATCATTGAATGAATACAAAATACACTGCACTTGATTTTCTATAATATCTTTTTTTTCAATCTCACTATAATAACATTACTAATAACTTTATCAAAAAACAATATATATCTGTTTTTAATTGACTTCCCATTTTATTTTTCCTAAATTAATGAAGAAAGAGAGTCTCATGAAAAAATCAACAATTCATTTTGGTATTATTGCTACTGGTAACATTGCTCATAAGTTTGCTGATCAATTTCAGAAAATTAAAAATGCTCAACTTTTAGCTATCGGATCCCGTTCTCAAAAAAAAGCAAAACAATTTGCAAAAAAATTTGATATTCCCAGGGCATATGGCAGTTATTCAGCTTTAGCGGAAGATCCAGATATACGTGCTGTCTATATTGCTACCCCTCATCATCTGCATAAGGAAAATACGATTATGGCTTTAACTAATGGTAAAGCTGTTTTAGTCGAGAAACCATTTGCTATAAATGCCATTCAAGCTAAAGAGATGATTGACTTAGCAAAAAGTAGAAAACAGTTTATTATGGAAGCGATGTGGATGCGATTTAATCCTTCTTTAGTCAGGATGAAAGAGTTGATCGACTCAGGAGTAATTGGAACGATTGTACAACTACATGCTGATTTTGGTTTTTTTGCACCTTATAATCCTGATCATCGATTATTTAATCCTGTTTTAGGTGGCGGAGCTCTATTGGATATAGGAATTTATCCCATTTCTTTAGCCAGCTGGTTATTAGGCTATCCGGATGATATTAAAAGCTTTGTTATAAAAGGTAAAACAGGTGTGGATGAAATCAATGCAATTACTTTTTTTTATCAAAAAGGTGCTATTGCAACATTAACTTCTAATTTCCGTTCTGATTCGGATCGAACAGTCTATATTAGCGGGACAAAAGGGAGTATTTTGTTGGATAGTGCCTGGCACCGCAGCTTAAAACTCACTTTAATGGTCAGAGGGCAAGAGCCAAAAATTTACCAATATCACCAAAAATCCATGGGATTATTTAATGAAACCCAGCACATGGTAGATTGTTTATTATCAGGAAAATTAGAAAGTCATGTTATTTCACTCTCTGAGTCTTTGAAAATCATGGAAATCATGGATCAAATCAGAAAACAATGGGCACTGGTTTATCCAGGAGAATAACCATTTATAGCCATTCTGCTTTTTTTAGGACATCTGAATGGTTTTCATCTTCTAAATATGCATCAATTTCTTCAACAATGGCATCTAGTAACTCTGCAGTAAATCCTTTGCTTTCTAATTGATTTTCATGAATAAATTTTTCAGCATTTGCAGCTAGTTTATGATTTGGACATTCTGAATGTATTTTTTTTAGCAATAAATAAGCATGATGGTAGTTTAAAGCATAATGCTTTTTTATGAGTTCTAAAGCCCTTTTATAAAGCTTACTAATAATCAGTAATTCAGCATAATGAAGCTGTTCAGCAGGTTTTATGGATAGTTGAGGAGAATTGAGTAATAGTTTTTTTAATTCTTTTGAAGTGAATTGAGCTTTTTCTTCAAATAACTTTTTTATAGAAATAGGGGAGAGGTTATTTTTTGCATGGTTTTTTGTTTGAATTGGAATGAATAAATATGCTAAATGCTGGTCCGTTCTAGCTGTTTGCAATATATCATCTATGATTTCAGTGACTTTAAAAGGATCTAAATTAAGTTGTTGTATTTCCAATGCAAAGGATGAAGTAACTTCTAAAATAACTAGTAGATCTTGTTTTTGTTCTGCTAACTTATTAAGTATTTTCATGATCCGCTTGTTAAATAGAGAAAGATCAGAGAGTTTACGAGAATTTAACAGGATACAGTTTATTTTTTTATCTGGGACTTCTAAATGATTGAGTAAATCAATTTTTTCAGTTTGAATCAGTTTTTTTGCATCTTTAAAGGAAGTTTTCAAATGATCAGATTGAAAGCCATTTTCCATAGCAAAGTCAGTTTTGCATTTTAATAATAATTTAGCAAAGGGATTGATTCTTAAACCATCGATTAATTGATTTTCCGGTTGAGTAGAGGTCAGGAAGGATAAATTTTTAATGACCAAGCCTGGTTTATCCACTTCATGGATAAGTTGTAATAGATAAGAAAAAAGGAGTGGCTCTGCTCCCATGCCTGCAAAGGGAAACCAAATTTTTAATGAATTCTGTTGTTGATAATGCTGATAAAGTTTTAAAACCAATTGATTTCGTATAATCGGTTGAAAGAGTAAGTGATAATAAGAATTGAAAGTCAGGAATTTTTCCATAACCGGTGTACAATTGTGAATTATTGAAAAAAGATCAACTGATTCGTTCAGGGGAAATTCTAATTCATCCATTTTATTGGAAATAGGTAATGATGAAAAG
>JAKSBL010000274.1 GCA_022361115.1 Spirochaetota bacterium
AAAGGATTTAAAATGAGTGAGAAAAATTTAAATTTAATGATTATTGATGACGATTTAGATTACCTATTACAAAAGAAAATCGAACTGGAAGGAGAAGGTTTTACTGTAAAAACTGCTGAAAACAGAAAAAAAGCCCATGAACTTTTAGAGTCCTTTCAGCCAGATGTGGCCATTGTGGATCTCATGATCGAAGATATGGATGATGGATTTGTTCTTTCTTATGAACTAAAGAAAAAATTTCCCAATATGCCTGTCATTATGGTTACAGCAGTAACAAATTATACGGGATTAGAATTTGAGTCTGTAACCAGTGCTGAAAAAAGCTGGATAAAAGCCGATACAATACTAACTAAACCCGTTCGTATTGAACAACTAGTAAGAGAAATAGAGAGGCTAACATAGGATTGTGGTCAATCAAACCGAAAATTTTAAAGTCCTGATTCTGGATGATGAGTTAGGGATGTGTCTAGGTGCACAACGTGTATTAAAAAACTATATCACATTAATCGACGAACTGGAAACAGATGTATCTTTTGATACTCAATATGTGAACAGTATTACTGATTTTAAAAAAATCTTCCAGGAACAGGACTTTGATATTATTATCCTCGATTACAAACTTCCTGAAGGCAGCGGATTAGATGTGTTGCCTATGATAAAAAGTAAGAGATCAGAAATCATTGTTATCATGATTACTGCATATGCTACCTTTGAAACAGCAGTTCAGGCTACCAAAGGGGGAGCTTATGATTTCTTACCTAAACCTTTTACTCCTGATGAATTAAGATATACAATAAAAAAAGCTGCAGCTCAGTATTTACTTGCCAAACATGCTAAAAAATTTGAAGAAGAAAAAAGAAAAATCAGATTTCAGTTTATTTCCGTATTATCCCACGAACTAAAATCTCCCATTAATGCAGTAGAAGGCTATATCAATATCTTAAAAAAAAATCGCAATAGCCTTGGTGAAGAAGACTATGAAATGATGTTAAACCGCAGTCTACTCCGTTTAGATGGAATGCGCAAACTCATTTATGATTTACTGGATTTAACCCGTATCGAATCAGGAGAAAAAAAGCGAGATCTCAGAGATTTAGATATTATTCATATTCTCAACTCCTGTTTAGAATTATTAGAGCTGGAAGCTAAAAAACGAAATATTACCATTGAAAAAGAAATTCCTGAAGAGCTCCAATTTTATGGGGATATCAATGAAATAGAAATTATTCTCAATAACCTCATTAGCAATTCAATTAAATATAATAAAGATAATGGCCAGGTTAAAATCAGTCTCTATGATACACCTGAGCAACTTGTGATTTCAGTGGCTGATTCTGGTATCGGTTTAACTTCGGAAGAATCAGAAAAACTGTTTCGTGATTTTGTTCGTATCAAAAATGATGATACAGCAAATATTATGGGCAGTGGCTTGGGTTTATCTACAGTTCGCAAGATCGCCCAACTCTATCAGGGCACAGCTACAGTGGTGAGCAAGAAAAATGAAGGTTCAACTTTTACGGTTCAACTAAAACGAAATAATCCCAAAGATTGATATTAAGGATTTATTTTCTGATTTTTGTTGAATAATTGAATAACTTAAGCTGTAATCGTATTTGACAAACGCTGCTGTTTACTTTTCCTCCCTGAGGTAATGTAGGCAACACCATCTGAAATATTAATAGTAAGATTGGCCAATTTTTCAATATTATTTCCAATTCTAATTAAATGTAAATAGCATTCTAATTGTCGACTCTTATTTTCCATAAGAGTCAGTAACTCTTCATATAACTGCTGGTTCAAAGAATCAACTTCATGATCATGAGTACAAACCTGTTTAGCTAATTCTTCATTATTATCAATAAAGGCTTGAATACTATCAAAAACCATTTTTTTAACTTTGATGAGCATCAGAGGAATAACCGAAGAATGAATAATTACAGGATGATTAAATAAAAAAATAGCGCTCTTTGCTAGACTAATACAATAATCTCCCATTTTTTCCAAGTCAATGTTCATTCTGGAAATCATTAAAACAGTTCTTAAATCTTTAGCTTCCGGGCTATATAAAGCAAAAATACGGGTACAAAACTCATCGATTTTTATTTCATTTTCAATAATCTGATTTTTTAATGCAATTAAATGTTTTAATAATTCTGAATTATTATCTTCAAAGCCACGAATAAACTCATTTAACATGTTCTCAATAATATTGGCCTGATCAATTACGGCCCTTTTTAATTCAATCATTTTTTCTTCTATCAAAAAAATTCTCCTCTATTCTATATAAAAACAACTATACTACCTCATCAATATCTAATTTATTTTAAATACTTTTTGATTAATTTAGTAGAAAGAAAAAATTAAGAAATATTAATACTATCTTTCTTACTAGAACAGCTTATACCTATCACTCATCCGTGAATCAAATAAAACAAGAGGTATCAGCCTTAAAATTAAGGAACAAAGATGATGAGTATTTATTTTATGTAGCTATTTAAAGCAGTAATCCTTTTGTTTAACCAAAATGACCAGTTAAATATTCTTCAGTCCGTTTATCTTGTGGTACTGTAAAAAGTTTTTCTGTTGGACCATATTCTACTAATTCTCCTAAATAGAAAAAGGAGGTAAAATCAGCGACTCGTCCTGCTTGGCCAAAATTATGAGTTACAATAATAACAGTTACAGCATGCTTTAACTCGTGAAGTAACTCTTCGATCTTTAAAGTAGCCTGAGGATCCAGAGCACTGGTTGGTTCGTCCAGTAAGAGTATATCCGGATCGGTAGCTAGCGCCCTGGCAATACACAGTCTCTGTTGCTGTCCACCAGATAAAGAAAACGCAGAAGCATGAAGCCGGTCTTTCACTTCTTCCCATAGCCAGGATTGTTTCAAACTCTTTTCAACTTTTTCATTAATTTCTTTTTTATCCTTGATCCCTTTTATCCGAATTCCATAGGCAACATTTTCAAAAATGGACTTAGGAAATGGATTTGGCCGCTGAAAAACCATTCCAACTTTGGAACGTAAAGCACAAACATCAATTTTTGGAGCATAAATATCATCACCATCAATTAATATTTTACCGGTTATTTTAGTCGATTCTATTAAATCATTCATTCTATTAAAACAGCGTAACATGGTTGATTTACCACAGCCAGAAGGGCCAATAACTGCTGTTACTTTTTTATCATAGATATCAAAACTTACATTTTGTAATACTTGATGATCACCAAACCAGAGACATAAATCTTCTACATGTACTGACGATTTTAAATCTTCCATTTTTACCTCTTCTACCATTTTCTCTTCCTCCTTAAATTGTAGCGCATCAATATGGCAATTAAGTTAATTGTCAGTACCAGAACTAACAATACAATAGCTGTACCATAGGCAATAGGTACCTGAAACTCTGGATGAGTCCCTTCTGTCATTAAAGCATAAATATGAAAAGGCAGGGCCATACATTCATCATAGACACTGGAAGGGAGACGGATCATATAAAAGGTAGCAGCAGTAAAAATAATGGGTGCTGTTTCCCCAGCAGCTCTTCCGACACTGATAATTGCTCCAGTTAAAATACTGGGTAAAGCAGTTGGAACAACAATCTTTACAATGGTTTCTCTTTTAGTTGCTCCCAATCCCAAAGAAGCTTCCCGGAAATCCCTGGGAACAGCTTTGATCGCCTCTTCACTAGTATTGATAATAATTGGCAAAATAAGTACTGCCAGAGTAAAACCACCAGCTAAAATTGAAGCGCCAAAATCAAAGGCAACTACAAAAACTGCTAAACCAAATAATCCAAAAACAATAGATGGCACACCAGCCAATGTATTGATAGCTAAACGGATATATTTAACCAGCCATTCTGGTTTTGCATACTCAGAAAGGAATATCGCTGCTAAAACTCCCAAAGGAAGGGCAATCACGATTGCTAATAAGGTTAAACAAAATGTACCAAAAATAGCAGGAAATATCCCCCCCTTAGTCATCCCGTCTTCAGGATAACCAATTAAAAATTCTAATGATAAAACTTTTACCCCTTTAGAAAAAATAAAAAATAAGAAAATTGCAATAAACAAAATACTACAGCCAATAAAAAAACGGAGCAAATTGATACCTATAGTACTTTTTATCTTTCTCATTTGAGAAATTGGTTTCATTACTTCACTCATATTATCCATCCTTACTCACGGTGCTGTTTTTTAATTCGTTCTTTTATATTTACAGTAATCATGTTTAAAATAAAGGTCATAATAAACAGAACAACACCAATGGCAATGAGAGTCTTATAGTGAAGGGATCCAATTGGTGTTTCCCCCATTTCAGCAGCAATCGTTGAAGTCATGGGTCGGACCGAATCAAAAATCGATGTAGGCATAATTGCTGAATTTCCTGCAATCATCAACACCACCATGGTTTCTCCAATAGCCCGGCCAATCCCCAGAATAACGCTGGTAATAACCCCGGATTTGGCTGCAGGTAACACAACTCTAGTAATGGTCTCCCATTTATTGGCACCCAAGCCTAAGGATGCTTCTCTTAAACTTTTCGGTACTGAAGTAAAAGCATCTTCCGATATACTGGAGATAATCGGGATAACCATAACTCCCAGGATGATAGAAGCAGAAAAGGCATTAAAACCAGATCTTAATCCAAAGGTACGCTGCATCCAGGGAGCTAATAATTCCATTCCAAATAAACCATAAATAACACTAGGAATACTGGCCAGTAATTCAATAAAGGGTTTTAATAATTCCTTTTCTTTAGGTTTCGCCACTTCTGCTACATAGAGAGCTGAACCGACACCAAAAGGCACTGCTATGACTAAAGTTAAAGCAGTGATAAGAAATGAACCAGCAATCAGTGGCAGTATACCAAAATCTGGTGGTTCATGGGTAGGATACCATTCAATACCAAATAAAAGCTTAAATAGGCCTATTTCTGCAAAAGCCTGAAAACTCTGAGAAACAAGGCTGATGATGATCCCGAATAAAAAGATAATAGAACTTACAGCTGCAAATAATACCAATCCATAAAAGATATTTTCTTTTACAACCTGTGCCTGGGATGCTTGTTTTATCATATTTTTTCCTTCCCTATATCCTGGGATTTACAAAAAGATGACAGGAAAACTCCATTTTTCCTGTCATCGAAATAATTAAAAATCAGTAAATAGCAAGTGATATATTTGTTATGATAAAGGAACGTAACCAACTTCTTCAACCAATTTTTGTCCTTCAGAAGAAGTAACAAAGTCTAGGAATTTTTTAATTGCACCTTTAGGCTCTCCATTTGTATACATGTAAAGAGATCGAGAAATTTTGTATGAACCATCATTAACTGTTTTGTTAGAAGGATTAACACCTTCAACAGTTAAAACATTAACTGTATCAGATAAATAACCTAATCCAACATATGCAATACTGTTTGGAGTAGATACAACTGTTGATAAAGCAGCTTTATTGGAAGCTACCATTAAAGCAGATGCATCAATTTTTTCTTTGTTCATAACTTTTTTTTCAAAAGTTTCATAAGTACCACTAGAAGTATCACGTGAAACTAAAACAATTTCTCCGTCACCAACACCTAATTCACTCCAGTTTTTGATTTCGCCCATGTACATTTTTTTAATAGTAGCTACATCAATTTCTTTTAAGCTAACATTTTTGTTTACAATAATAGCTAAACCGTCTTTAGCAACTACAGTAGCTACTGGTGTGATACCATTTTCTTTAGCTTTTGTAATTTCTTTGTCTTTAATTTCTCTTGAAGCATCAGCGATATCTGTTCTTCCATCAATTAAAGCAGCAATACCAACACTAGAACCACCACCACTAACTGTAATGCTTACATTTTGGTTTTTGGTCTTCATATAAGCTTCAGAACATTTCTGAGCTATTGGTAATACAGTAGTAGAACCAGTAATGCTAATTTTACCACTTTCATTTTTACTACATGAAGTAAAGGTAAAAACACTCACACAAGCTAAAATGAGAGCCATCACTCCCAGGATTTTAAAAACTGATTTCATCAAGTCCTCCTAAATTTTTTTAAATACAATACATATAAAGTTGTAGCTATCTTTTATAGGAAGAGAATTAACTAGCAATTAAAGAAATGTTAATTTCCGGTTAAATAGTATTGTTCAATTAAATTTATATTATTTTTTCCCTTAAACTATCAGATTAATGTTAAAAATAAATAAATTTATTAACACAAAATTAACATTTCATGTTATTGTAGATAAAAATTAACTTTTTTCCAATATTTTAATCATTATGAGGCAAATATGTTTCTCCAAATCAAATTGATATTAACCGTTGGCGGTGGTTTAGGCATTTTTATTTACGGAATGAAATTACTTAGTGAATCTTTAGAAAACGCAGCCGGTGAAAATTTAAAAAAGATTTTATCGTCCATGACGAATAATAGATTTTTTGGAGTGTTTACCGGATTTTTTGTTACTTCTATTGTCCAATCATCTTCTGCAACTACAGTTATGGTTGTCAGTTTTGTTAATGCTGGACTATTAACCCTAAAACAAGCCGTTAGTGTTATCATGGGAGCTAACATTGGAACAACCATTACTGCCTGGATTGTTAACCTAACCAATATTAAAACCGATTTAACATTAGTTGCATATCTGGCAATTGCAATTGGCATTGTCATGGTATTTATGAAAAATAATAAAAGAAAAACGTGGGGTTTTTGTCTCATTGGGTTTGGTCTTTTATTTATTGGTTTAACAACCATGAAAAAAGGAATTCCCCGACCTGATGAAGATGAAGCAACTTTATTATTCCAGTTTTTTGAGCGCCTGTCAGTAGATAATTTTGCTGTTGGTGTAGTTATTTTTATTATTCTGGGAACTCTGTTAACCATGTTTTTCCAATCTTCTTCAGTTACCATGGCGTTAACTCTTACATTTCTCTCATTAGGGTACATCAGATTTGAGTATGCAGCCGCTATGGTTTTAGGAGAAAATATTGGAACCACCTTTACAGCCTTTTTGGCTAGTTTAGCTGGCAACAAAATGGCTAAAAAAGCAGCCTTTGCCCATACCTTTTTCAATCTATTGGGGGTGACTTGGATGTTGCTGTTATTTAAGCCCTTTTTAATTCTTTGCGGAAATGTAAGTGAAATCTTTCAGGGATCAGGTGAAATTGGTTTTCGTTTAGCTATATTTCATAGTATGTTCAATATAACCAATACTTTAACCTTAGTCTGGTTCATACCATATATTGTTATGATTATAGAGAAAGTTTTTGGAGCACAAGACAAGAAAGTAGAATACAACTTAATTAAAATGCAGGGAGGTATTGTAAATACACCTGATTTAGCTATTTATGAAGCTCAGCAAGAAATTAATCGTATGGCAGAAGCTTCCCATGAGGCTTTTGAACACACTCTCCAACTTTTTGAAGCAAAAAAGAAAAAAGGATCGATCATTGAAAAAATTGAACATTATGAAAGTCAAACTGATGTTTTCGAATCTGAAATTAATACTTTTTTAGTTCAACTAATGGCTAATACAAATGCAGGTTCAACTATCAGTAGTATTAACCGTATGCTGGATGAAATTCGTCATTTAGAATGGATCGGGGATTCTTGTGAACGAATCGCCAGACTCATCAATAAAGCAGGAAAACTCAATTATGAATTAGCAACAAATAATGAACAAAATTTTTCAAAAATTCTGAAAAAGCTGGATAGCTTTTTTCATCTCTTCCTGCAGAACATCAATGACTTAAGAAGCGGAAAAATAAAAGAAAAAAGTATCCTATTAGAATCAGATATTGATCAGCTCTATAAAAAAATGAAGAAAGATACACGAGATAACATGAAAAGCAAAAACATAGGCAATGGGTTACTTTTTCTGGATATTATTAAAGAGCTGGAACATATTGGAGATAACTTAAACAAAATCATCATTATTTATAATGATGATTTTTAAAAATCACAGACAAAGCGAAAGAGTGCTGTAAGCAATTTTCACGCATACCAATCACTCTCTTAGGCAATATCTAACTGACTCCTTTTTGGTAAGTGAATAATAAAGGAGGTTCCTTTATTGAGAGAACTCTCAATAAAGATTTCCCCTTTATGTGAAAGCACAACATGTTTCACAATGGATAATCCCAGGCCGGTACCCCCCTTTTTTTTAGATCTGGATTTATCAACTACATAAAACCGTTCAAAAATCCTTTTCAAGTCTCTTTCAGGAATTCCAATGCCAGTATCTTTAACAATGATTTCAATGGTTTTTTCAGATAAATTTTTTACAGAGATAGCAATAACACCTTGATCAGTATATTTTATGGCATTATCAATTAAATTAATAAACATCTGCTCCAGTCGATAAATATCCCCCTCAATTATCTCAACAGAATCATCCACAATACAATTCATTGTTAATTCAGCTTCTTTTAACTTATCCTCAAACATTACAACAACATTATCCAAAAGTTCCTTAAAATTAAATGAGGTAATATCTAACTTTATTCGTGACCGTTCATACTGGGACAACAAGAGTAAATCTTCAACAATATTAATCAATCGGTCTGTATTTCTTTTTATAATATTGAGATAATGTTTTTTTTCTGAATTCACTTCTATATCAAATAGGGTTTCTAAATATCCTTTTATTGAAGTTAAGGGAGTTCTCAATTCATGGGAAACATTGGAGATAAAATCTTTCTTAATAGTTTGTAAATCCTTAACAAAAGAAATATCATGAAATCCGATAATTAATCCCTCAGTAATGGATAAAAACTCTAAACTACAAATAATACTTTTGTTATTTATCTCTAATTCTTTAATAGGATTACTATTTGCTTCTCCTTTGGTTTTTATAAATTCAATGATTTCTGCATTGCGGATAATTTCCCAATAAAATCGTCCCCTTACTTCGTGTTGAATACTAAATATTTCCAGGAAATTTTTATTGGTTCTTACAATTTTACCTTCTTTATCCAGGATCAGGATCCCTTCATTTACAGACGCAATAATCTGATTCAACTCCTCTTTATCACTGGATAGATTATAAAACATTGCATTCAGTTGCTCAGTCATTTGGTTAAAATTATCAGCTAATTGTTTGAGTTCCCGGTTTGTCTTTTGGTTGTAAAGATAGACTTTTGAATAAAAATCTCCTTCTGCTACTTTTTGAGAAGCAAGTGAAAGAGTTTTGATCGGTTCAGTAATTTGCCGGGAAATATAAAATGAATAACTAATAGTTAAAATGGATAAAATAATCAGGATTATCGCAATCCGAAAAATATATTTCCGTAAAAGAAAATTTATCAATTTGACTTCAACACTGATTCGATTTATAGCGATGACTTTATCAGCCTTGATTATGGGCTTAGCAACATAGAGCATTTCTTTTTTTATAGTATTACTAAAACGAATTGATGTTCCCAAACCAGTTTGTAAAGCTTCCTGCACTTCTATTCTATTGATATGATTATCCATTAATTGATAATCATGATCACTATCAGCAACAACTTTGCCGTCTGGAAGAATTAAAGTGAAACGGCGAGAAATATTTTTTCCCAGTTTTTGAATCCTATAATTTAACTTATTGATATTTAATTGTTCAAAGTCATCTATGATAAATTCTTCCAGTATGACTGCATCTGTTTTCAAATCATCAATTAAATCATGATAGTATTTATCTTTAAGAATTTGATAGGAAAGAACAAAAGCAACCAGAATAGTGCCAAAAAAGATAATAATATATTGTGAAAATAGAATTTGAAAAAACGATCTATTCTTTGGTCCCCAGTTTATAGCCAACTCCTCTGATATTGATGATGAATTTTCCACCATCTCCTAATTTCTCCCGCAAATGTTTAATATGAACATCAATGGTTCGATCAATGACATATTTTTCTTCACCCCAGATTTTTTTTAATAGCTTCTCACGGGAAAAGACCCAGCCAGGATTTTCTGCTAATATCTTGAGCAACTTAAATTCTGTGGTTGTCAAATCAATTTTTTTGTTCTCCTTATTATAGACCTCATATTTTTGTGTATCAATAAAGATCTCATTAAAGATATTGATAATACTGGAATCACCATTATCAATTTCGGCATAGCGTCTTAATACAGCTTTCACCCGGGCAATCAGTTCCCGGGGCGAAAAAGGCTTGGTCATATAATCATCAGCACCAAGTTCCAGCCCGATGATCTTATCTATTTCATCCTGTTTTGCAGTAAGCATGATAACCGGCACTTTTTTCCATTCTGGATTATTTCGGATAGTTTTACAAACTTCTGTTCCATCCATATCAGGCAACATGAGATCCAGAATGATGAGATCCGGGACTTGCCTGGACATGGATTGTAAAAATGAACTAGCATCAGCAAATTTGACTGGTGTAAAACTATTTTTATGCAAATGAAGAGAAACTAATTCCAAAATATCTTCTTCATCATCAATAATTGCTATGGTTTTTTTCATAATTTAATCCTAACATAATTTTTTAAAGGGCTTGTCACTCTGCTTAAGTTTACTAAAAACATTTCACCCCTGTCAATAAAAAAATGACTCTACAGGCATAGCCTGTTTATTCATAAAATCGGGGAACTCTTTTTTAAAATGGTAATAAAATGATAAAATCAATCGAGCAGAAAAAGGGTGATAGATAAGCCGATCAATGAATCGATAGCCTGGTTTTTTACGAACAGCTAAACGAATTAATATCCGAAACCAGAAATTAGGCTGATCCAGGTTTTCTGTGAAGGTAAATTGATATCCATCTGGATACATTTGGCGATAATGACTCATCAACTTTTCTATTTTTTGTACAAGCTGATCACTATGATCCCCATAAATATAGCGTCTAGCCAAAGTTAATATTCTAAAGGTATCTCTATGAAACTGATAATCATAAGGAAGTTTTAATTTTAATGCCAGCTTTCTCATTTTTCTCATTTTTTGAAAAGCTTGATCAGCTGCCATTATTGCTCCCGCTTTATCCGGACAGAAAACCTGATAAAAAGAAGCAAACAAATGGGTAACAGTAACATTATTCCAAAAGATATGCAGATTAGGCGGGATACGTAAACGGTTCAGGTAGTATTTTTGCTGGTTAAATTTAGGATCATATAATACCTGTTTCACTAACTGGTCTGATAATTTTAAAAACTTTACCAGCTCATTACTCTTTTTCCCCTGGCAGAATTCTTTAATACCATCTTTAACCAGCATATCGTCCTGAAAAATGCGGATCGTGATAAAGGTATTTAATTCATTCCAAAATGAAGTCTTTTTTAAAAAAGTAAAATTACGACAAGTACCCCATCCTCCTGTTTGACACCAAACATGAATGCCTACTAAATTCGCTTTGTTTTTCAGACGATTAAAATAATAACGGTAATCCCACCCTACAAAAGAGGGATACTCACCAAAGCCTTCATATTCTCGCCGAGTCTGCAATTCGATAAGTTTGCGATGGGGCCCTTCAAAAAAAAGAGGATTAATATCTAAAAAACGGAAAAAATCAGATTCTCCGTACTTCATCGAAATAATGAAATGATCACTTTCACAACCGGAAAAGGTTTGGTGGAAAGTTTTTTTATTCCACATCAAATCTCCCAGTCGGAAAGCTCCTGTTGTCCAGGTACGAAAAATCATTTGTTTATCATATTGTTGAAAAACAGGTAAAAGCTGATGAATAAATCGGTTTGCTTGGCGGGGAGTTTTTAACACTAATCTGCTGTGAAAATCTCCGATTACATCTGTACCGTCTGTTTCCCCAAAACGAAAAATAACTCCATCTACCTGGGGAAAAAACTGAAATAAATAACGTAAGCTGATTTTAAGTATTTTGATCATCTTGGATTCATTGCCATCAATTACCTTATCCAACCAGTGATTAAAAAACATAACATCTGTATTCAGAAATATTTTTAGCTTGTTTTTTTTGGCAAACTCAAAAAGTTTTGAGAACCTTTTTTGATAGAAACGAATCTTTCTTTTCAAATACCCGGGATAAAAGGGAAAAGGGATCAAATGACAGAGGTCATCCAAAGAGACGGCATTATAACCGATGGCTGTAACTTTTTTTATATATTGAACAAATTTTTTCTTGATTTTACGATAAATTTTTTTATCTGTTTCTCCATTTTTCTCTAATTGATGAAAAGGAATTTTTGACCAATTGATATTTTTTTCTTTCTGATATAAAAAAAAAGGACTAACCGCATCGATAATAAATAAATCCATATATTTTTAGTTAACCTGCCTGTAATTCCATAGGAACCGAGAAAAATGAAGGCTTTTCTTCAAAAATTTCTGCCAGCACCTGCTCCCAGTTATAATTTTGGTATATATTTTCTACAGACCGGTAACGATATTGACTAAAATCTTCTGGAGAATTTTCTTTTAAATTTAATAAATAGAGAATTGACTGTATCCAGGGATCGACATCATCTGTACTTAATACAAAGCCGGTCTGGTTTTTTATCACAATTTCTCTAGGACCGCCAATATTTGTGACTAATGCTGGTAAACCAAAGGTTTGAGCTTCCATGACAACCATGCCAAAGGTATCCGTATTACTGGGAAAGACAAAAAGGTCTGCTGACTCATAGTAATGAAAGAGTTTATCTCGATCTAACCTACCAGTAAAATGAATTTGTTTATCTTTTTTATATTTGTTTTTTAAATCACTTAAATAGGGGCCGTCTCCAATTACCGATAATTGTGTTAAAGGTTTTACTGCCTTCACTTTGTGATAAATATCTATTAAAAAATCTATGTTTTTATCCTGAGATATACGGCCAGCATAGAGCAAATGAATACCGGTGTCTTTCTTAAACGGATTTTTCTTTATTTTAGCAAATTGGGTTTCAATAATCTCTTCATCCATCCCCCTTTTAAAAACCGCCACATTTTTGCATTGATACCCTCGGTTTTCTAAAATCTCAATATATTCTCTGGTAGGAACTGCTACTTTATCCATACAGGAATAAAACCATTTCATTCCATTATCAATAGCATCAACTACTGATTGCTCGCCTACAATATGTTCTGCCTGCTCCGCAAAATCAGTATGATAAACAGCAGTAGTTTTAACATTGGTGAGTTTAGCAAAAAATAACCCAAACAAACCAATGAGAGCAGGAGTAGAAATATAAACTTCATCAGGTTCATATTCATAAAGCATTTCTATAGATTTTAACAATGAAGGAATTTTGAAAGTAAGATCTTCATAATGGGGAACTTTGATTTCCGTTAATAAAGGAATATTCACATAATTGGGAGGTAATTGACCGGTTAACTTATCCTCTGGTAAAGCAGATACTATTTTTAAATCCCGATTGGTTTTGTGACAAAGCCAGCCAATTTTGCTTATGGTAACAGATACTCCATTCAAATCATTAATTGTATCGGTAAACCAGAGAATTTTTTTCTTGCGCTGATATTTGTCGGCTAAAAATTTCTGCTCAATTTCATTGATTAATTTTCGTCCGCTGTAAAAATGGGTTAATGTTGAAAAAAAAGGAATAGTTAAAAAAGCACCAGGTAAAAAGGAAAAGGCATTTTTTATGAAACGAAAAATATCCCCTTTTTTCAAAGACCTACCGGTTGATTTAATTAATAAAAGGATAAAATCATCAAATATTTCAGCTATTTTATTAAAAATAATCTTGAATTTATCATCTTCTGACTCATTAAAACGGTTATGCAATTCATCCATTAATTCGCCCACATGGGCAAGAATACTCTCCTGGTCTTTTTTACGCTTTTTTTTCATGTTACGAGTTTTAAACCAATTAATGAGGGACATTCCTTTTCTTTCATAAATTAAAGAGCTCAGCTGATCTATTATTGATTGAGAAATACCAGATTGATCGGATTTTGAGTGATCATAAAGTATTTTGTAGAGGATAAACACAAAACTTCGATAATCATTATGTCTGCCTCCGGCCATGGTTTTTTTGTCTTTTAAATTTTGTATAAACTCTTCTTTAGAATTTGCCTGTACCTCTGTATAAGTAGCAGCAATATATAAATCAGAATGATCATCTGAGCCTCCGGTAAAGCCTTTGATCCAGGGATCATCACTGATGGGTTCTATTTTGTGTTTCTGAACCAGTTGATAAATCTTTTCTTTATTAAGGTTTTGTAAAGCCTGAGTCCATATTTCATTTCCTAGCTTGATTCGACTGCCATTAATTCCTTCAAAGACATCAAAAAGCAGGATTAATTTTTCAATATGGTCTATCGTAAGTTTTTGATTAATAGAATAGGTAGCATGTGCAACGGAATAGGCTAGCTTTTTTTCTTTCAGATAATCACGAAATTCATAAATATTATGTCGGAACTGATCAAGCTGATCAAAATCTGAAAGATCTAAATCATATACTAAAACATGAATTTTACACCGATCTTCGGGAAAGTAAACGGTAAATTCACAACCAGTAAAAGCTTGTTCCGGGTATTTTTCAACTAGCCACAAACTTGCTGTCAGTTTGTTATGATCAGTAATGGTAAAATAATCCATTCCCTGTTCAGTGGCCCTTTGTACAATTTTTTCCGGCTCAGTATAGGATTCATTGGTACCAAATTTCTGTAAAAACCAATCAGAGGGCCTACCAGAATATTTAGAATGAACATGAAGATCAACCCTAGCCATAATACCTCCCAAAATCCCCAACCAAAAGTTTGGACTAATTCATCTAAAACTATGAGGCCGAATCTCGAGTTTTACCTTAAGTAAAGCTTTTTAGAATGTAGAAATCATTTTCTACCTCATAGGCAGAAAACTCCCATAAAGTTGTCTAAAAAGCAAAATCAAGAAAAACACTTGACATCCGACTTGTTAACATAAGATCAATAAAATATAAATATTTGATAAACTGAGTGTTAAATTAAGGTTAACAACTCTTAAGATATGGGTATTTTCTTTAAAAGGAAATTAACATACCACTGAATAATAAAATTAATTCTTGAAATAAATAGAGTTTTCTAGTATCTTATGTGGGAAATTGGGAAATGTAAATTAAGGAAAAATCATGCGACACATCTATAAAACCATCACTCGCTATAGCGATGTGGATCAAATGGGGATTGTACACAATGCCCGCTATCAAACCTATTTTGAAGAAGCCAGAATCGATCTAGTTCGTTCACTTGGCTATCCTTATGCTCGTATGGAAGAAGAAGGCTTTTTTTATCCTGTATCAGAAGCAAAAATTAATTATCATCAATCTATATTTTATGATGACGAAATTACAGTAGAAGTTTGGCTAGAATACCTCAAAACATTTAGTATAAAGTTTTGTTACCACATTACTAAAGGAACCGATAAACAGAGTTGCTGTTCTGGTTATACCATTCATGCCAGTATTGATAAAGTCAGCAAAGACTTTACCCCCATACCGGAACGTATTCAACAAGTTTTACTACCCTTTATCGAAAGAAAAAGGTGATTCAAAGTAAGGTTGGATTCACTAACCACCCCTACATTGATCACCCTTTAGTGAAAAACTCTGGAGGAATTCTATTATAACATACTTTTGGTAATTATTTGTAAATTTTCTTCCATAATATTATATTTTTTTTTAAGCTCTATGACGGATTATTTTCCCTTCAATCATAAAGACAATCTCTTCTAATAATTTCAATGTCAGATCGCTAATTCTTTCCAGATTTTTTGAAATCCGCAAAATATTCATCAATGTATCAATTTGTTCGGCATGCTGGCTCATTTCTGTTTTTGCTTCAGCCAATATTTTTTTGCCGATTTCATCAACAATATTTTCTCTTTTTTCAATTTGTTCCGTTCCTTTGAGATCTTCATTAATTAATGCTGTGATCCCTGTATGAACCATTTTTACTGTATCCTGTCCCATTTCTAACAGGTTTGTCATAATTTCCTGATTTACTTTTCTTTTTAAAATAACTTTGCTACTTTTTGCTATATTTACAGACAAATCTCCCATCCGTTCCAGATCATTATTTAACTTCATGATTGTTAAAATGGTCCTTAGATCTTTTGCCTCTGGTTGATAGCGAGCCATGGAATTGACACAATAATTATCAATTTCAATATCATATTGATCTATCTGATCTTCAAGTACTGTTATCACTTCTTCCAGTTTTTGACCATCATGTTCTTCTAATCCTTCCAGGCACAGAGTGAGCATTTTCTCAAAATGCAATGCCATAGTAACTATCTTTTCTTTTAATGATAAAATGGTTTTAGTTATCATTCTGTCCTCCTTTAAATGACTTATCTACAACATTTTTTAAACTTCCTGGCCATGTTTATTCAAAGCCTTTTCAACCAAATCAATAACAAATTCATTCATACTAACTCCTTCGTCAATACAATGTTTTTTTAAAGCTTTATGGAGTTTTTTCGGAAAGATATAAGTTACTTTTTTATCTTCAGCAATTTTTTTCTCTTTTTTAGACATACTATTCCCGGATTTTGACTATTACAGTTATACAGTTTGCTGTATAACTGTAATAT
>JAKSBL010000379.1 GCA_022361115.1 Spirochaetota bacterium
TTGTTCTGTTCTGTTAAAGTTTGATGGGTTGAAAAAAATAGCTCTAGATCTTGTACAGAATCTGGTACTTTCTTAACTGGTATATTAAAATTACGTATTGATTGATAACCATCTAAATTTGCAACAAAAAAATACTTTGAGTCTCTAGGGGACCAGGCAATAAATTTGTTCTCTCCGGTAGCATCGGGTGGTATAAACCAGCAAGTGGATTTATTTATTATATCCTTCCAAATAGACTGAGCAATTTTTTTAACTTCCTGCATCTGATGAAAGAGGTACCCATTTTTACCAAAAACATATGGACCATGAGTAGCTTTGGGACCACTTTTTTCCTGAAAAACAAATAATTTTGTGTAATGCTCATTCGGAGCTGGTTGATGATGAATATCTCTGGTTTCAAAGCCTAAGCCCATATAACTGGGTATATCTGTAAGAAAAAATCCCATAAAAAAACGTACAATGTTTCCTGTTAAATAAAATTTATCAAAACGGGGATCATCTTTATCTCCGGTAATCATAGTAAAATTGGGAGAAAAATTACGGTTATCTAATATATCACAATAGTAACGAAATCTCTGCAAAAAATCTTTCGAACCGACTGGTACTGATTGCAAGTCACCAAGAGTGGAATCTGCATCTGATGCTTCTAAATGATCCATTTCATCACCATAGGCCATGATATTACGGGGGGCAATAAAGGTCTCTGCAAAATAGCCAAAATATGGGACTTTTTTCACTTTCTGAATATAGTTTTTTACAAATTTTAAGATATCATATTTTGAATCAATGTCTTCAGGTACTCCTTGTGGTCTCATTTGAACATGGGACATATCTCCCCGCATAAAATCAAATCCATACATTTCCTGAACTTGATAATACTTCTGGCCAATATAATCCCAAACTTCTTTTCTTGCTTGAGAAAAATCAATTTCCCAATTCAGGTTATTGTTTTTTCTATGGTATAATTTATACCTGGTAAGAGGTCCAAATACTCTCGACATAGATTGAGGATTTATAATACGATAATCCCGCCAAATATAACCATCCCCATCTTCATATTTGGTTTCTAAATCAACAGCTAAACCTCTGTAAGGTGGAGCCATGGTTGCCGGTACAGGTTCATAACCTTGTAAATAAAGATACTTGGCTAATTCACCTCTCCGTTCGTTTCTCAAAATAGGATTTTCTGGTGGACCAAACAATACCCATAACCGTTTCTCTTCTGAAAAATCCTGAGAAAAAAAAGTTTCATATTGATCTGGGTATTTCATTTGTTTATTTGCAGATTGGTTGATTTTAAGAAATTCCATGATTTGACTTTGGACTTCCTTATGAAGATCTTCACAATGATTAACAATTACAGTATCTTCCCGTTGTAACCATTCAAAATAATGAGGATTAGCCAAGGAGATTTCTGAAAAACGATCAGTATGAGGGATGACATCCATACCCACTTTCTTGCCCATACAATGCAACAAATTGATCACTGCTTTTAGTTGTTTTTCAACTGTGTCCAGGTGAGGCATTGCTTGACGTAATTCTTTACTAAAAAACTCATTATTGATTTGCCAGCTACTCATTCCATAAAGGCTGCCAACAACACCGGGTTCCCAGATCGGCAATAGATGGATCGAATCTTGAATTTGAGAAAGTGTCATAGCATATTTAATAATGTTCCAAAAACTGCCAATGGTTCGAACATTAATTCCGACCATATTCGTTTTTTTTAACCAGGCTGTATTTTTTTGCTTTTTAAGAGGGGTTGATATTTCATCTGGTAATATCTGAAAAGATTGATCTGGCTGACAACTTTCTGAACTCGTGGCTAATTCCCATTTCTTACCGAGTAATTTCTTCAAAATTTCGATAGTATCAGAGGTATTCAGATGAATCGCTTTTTCTGGTAAAAGGTTCGGGATAAAAGTGTGTTTTCTTTGAATGTAGTTTTGGATGCTTTCTTCCTGAAATTCCTTTTTTTCCCAGTTTTGACAAAAGGCAGAATAAACTCTTGGAAAGTGTTGAAAAGTATCAGCCATAAAACACCCTACTTAAATGATTCGTCAGCAATCATGACATCATAATCTTTGGTGATAACAAAATCAGCCAGATGCTTATGTCCCATAATTATTTTGTGTTCAGTAATTAAAATATTTTCCACAAAAGGATCATTCACTTCATTTCCACGATTTCTTTTTTTACGGTGTTCTAAAGTATCTAAACGATTGCGGGCAATAAAGACCCTTGTATCAACTGCTTTACATAAGGAAGTATACGTTCCTTCAGCAATGACAACTTTTATACTATCCAAAACAAGCTGTTCTTCTTCAATAGAATCTGTATCATAATCAATTAAAGGTTTTGTTATGATTTTTTCTCCCTTTTGAGCTGCTGATAAATGACCGTTTAATAGATCCAGTTTAACCTCCATTGGTCCCAGCCACTCTGGATCTTGCCGTCTTTTTTTATCATTAGTTTTTGGAGGATAAA
>JAKSBL010000463.1 GCA_022361115.1 Spirochaetota bacterium
GTTGTGTCTTCATGCGGCCGGACATAAACAGCTACTTCATCAATTCGTTTTTTTATATCAAGACGAAATCCTTTTGTCAATTTCTGTCTCACTTCTGGATTTGATTCGTTTTGTATTTGTTCATATTTTGCCAGGCTGAATTTGGCATCAACTGGGATGATCTTATCCTGGAAAAAAATGACAGCATCCACTATTTTACCATCATTATATTTGTATTGCATTTTAAATAAATGAGGAGGCAGTATATTTTTTAAGATAGATTCTAAAAAATATTCCCCTAATATCCCTCGTTGTTTAGGATTTTTTAATATATTTTCCAGACTTTGTAACTGTTTGGAAAATGACAGTACTTGCTGATTTGTGTCATCAAGGGAGGCTAATTGATGAGAAATTTCCTTAATTATTTGGGTCGTATGTTTGAATTGATTTTGTAAAACCTGAAAACTGTTCTGTGCATTATTATTGATTTGTTTTGAAATAAAATCCAGCCTTTGGTTGAATTCTACCTTTGTCTGCATACTGGAATTGTCGATCATTTTTTTTAAATTTTCAAATTCTTGCTGTAATATTTGACCTTGATAAGTGTTTTTATTGAAAAAACGGTCTTTTAAGATAAGATAAACTAAGAGGAATGTGATGATGATAATTATGAAAGCCAGGATGGAAATATATATTTGCGACCAGGTTATAATCATAATTTATCTTTATTATATATAATTTTTAGTTTAATAATTATCAATTTTACTATTGGCAAAAATCTTTTATGAGATTTTAATTTTTTGTTTCTTACCTAAAAAAAATACACTGCTGATATATTATAAAAAAACGAAAAAAAGAAAATTTCTGATTACCTTTATTTATTATAATCATATCATATAGGTAAGATTAAACAGGATGACATATGTTATGATTATTTTCTATTTTCATAAATTGTACTTTAATAATTTTACCTGTAAGATCCTGGTTTTCAATACTGACATTTTTTATGGAAATGTTCTCAAACCGAATATAATTTTCACTGACACCACACCAGTTGTCTGCCGAATCATCGGATCTTTTTTTGTTATTCGTTTCCAGGACAATATGTAAAGTTTTTTGTAAGTATTTTTGCCGGTACTCATAATTCAATTTTTTGGCTAGCTTTGCCAATTGCCTGCATCTTTCATCTCTGATCCTCTGGGGGATTTTGTCTTTAAAAAAATATGCTTTTGTACCTTTTCTCCTTTGAAAAGGGAAGATATGCAGAGATGCGAACTTTATATCAGATATCATTTTGATTAACTGATGATAGTCCTTATCTGTTTCTGAGGGGAAACCAATAATTATATCCGTAGCAAGATGAGGATTATTTTTATTAATTTTATCAATCATTTTATAGTAATATTGGTTATTGTATTTTCTCTCCATCAGTTTCAGGATTTTATCTGAGGCGTGTTGTAAGGGAATGTGGTAATGAGGACAAATCCGCGGCTCATGCAATAATAAATCAATGAGTTCCGGGTTAAAATACTGCGGTTCAAGCGAAGATATTCTAAGACGAAATCCGGAATCAATATTCAAAATATGTTTTAACAGCCCAGTCAGATTAATACCATTATCATCATAACAGCCTAAATTCAAACCGGATAGTATGAGTTCTTCATACCCAAGATCCAGATATTGTTTTATTTCTTCTTTTACCTGTTTTATGGGTTTACTGTATGGTTCGCCCCTGGCAAAAGGGACTTTACAATAAGTACAATAATTATCACAACCATCCTGCACTTTTAAAAATCCTCTTGAGCGAAAAAACTCGGCATAGGATTTTTTTTTACTTATTGATTGTTTTTTCAGCTTAAATTGAGAAATGATTTGATCAACAATGTTAATTTTATTACCTAGGACTAAATCAATTTCCGGCATATTCATGAGGTAAGCCTTATCAGTTTTTGCATAACAGCCAGTAACAATGACTAGTGAATCCGGATTATTTTTTTTAACTTTACGGATTATTTTTCTGGATTTTGTATCACTTTTTGTAGTTACAGTACAGGTATTAATGACATAAATGTCAGCTTTTTCTTCTGTTTGCACCAGATCAAAGTTATTGGCAATAAATGATTTTTGCATCTGTTCTGTCTCATATATATTAAGCTTGCATCCAAGTGTAATCAAATTGACTTTCATAGTTTTAAGAGGAGTTAGTTGCCTTTGAATTGAATATAATGATTTTTGAATTAGTTTTCGACTTCTTTTAATCGTTTTTCATATTCTATCCGCTTGCGGATAAAAAAACGAATTTGACTTTTGGAACCCCGATCCTGGACTATTCCAAAGGAACCACCGCCAAGATAATAAATTTTTTCACGGGGAGTCAGTTTATATTCTTTTTTTAGCTGATTGAGTATACAATCAAAATGAGCCGGCTTGTTTAAGTTTTTTTCATTGATTATTGTATTTATGTCACTTATGATTTTGTTGCATAAACAGCATTTTACAATATTCTTTTTCTTTCTTGGCGGAAATCGTCTTTTATTTTGTGTGTTTTGCTGATAGTGTCTTTTCCGCGGTTGTCTTGATTGTGATTTTGAGTTATGATTGTTTCTGTTGTTTCGATTGTTTCTCATATAAATTTACTCTATTTGTAAAGATTTGAAAACATTCGTCGATTCTAGCAAAATAAAAACTTATTTGTTTTTTCTTATTAATTCACTTGAAAGAATCATGGCCAGTTTTGTAATAGCATAATTTAGGTAAGCATCTGTATGAATCTTTCTTTTTAATTCCATTAATTTAATTGGATTTGATTTTTTGGCAATTTTTACCATAATTATTCTATACTCCACATTTTGATTTTGTTTTTTTATAAAACCTTTTAAATTACAAAATTTCATTTAAAAAAAATCTGATATCACAAAATCAATACCATCGGAAATATTGGAGATTGATTGCCAATATGTTCCTGCAGTCTTAATTTACCAATTTTCATCAAATTGTAAAATATTTTTTGTCCATTTTATGGCAATTTTTTCATTTATATCAATTTGATTTTTTTTTATTTCAACCAGATCAAACCGCATTTCATTATAATTAATATTATTATCTGCCAGATAAGTTAAGGCAGAGTCTTTCATCGTCTTTTTTTTTCGCCAACTAATAGCGTCAGAACCATGTCCAAAGGTATTGTTTTGCCTGTATTTAACTTCGATAAATATAATTACTTTATTTTTAATGCCAATAAGATCGATTTCTCCAAAACGTGTAAAATAATTTTTTTCCAGTATATTAATTTTATTATTTATTAAAAACTCTTTTGCAATCTCTTCGGCTTTTCGCCCTTTTTCTTTATTTTGAGATTTATTATTCTTTTTATTTTGTTTGAAATTGTCTTTCTTTATCAAATTCTTCTTTATTTAATACTTTAACTATAAAAAGATTTTTATTTTCTGTTAAATCAACAATTTCTTCTTCTTTTAAATTATCACCAAATTCATCAATCCAGATTCTTACTTTTGGTCTTAATGGGGCTTTATTGTTAATTGCTGTTACTGATCCTATCGCGTTATTATTAAGTTGCACAAGAGAACCAGGCGGATAGATAGAGATTGAAGCTAAAAAAGCCCTTAATATTTTTGGATCAAACTTATTCTGGCTTTCAGCTAAAACATCTTTCACAGCCATATAACCGGTTTTTTTATCCTTCCGGTAAACCCTGTCTGAAACCTGCGCATCATAGGAGTCGGCAACTGATACAATGCGTGAGTATAAATGAATATCATCTCCTTTCAGTTTACGCGGGTATCCATTGCCGTCATATTGTTCATGGTGCTGCAGGGCAACAGTGGTTACTTCATTGGAAAAAATATCAAGTTTTTTTAATTTCTGATAACCGTGTACTGTATGGGCCTGAATTTGTTTGAATTCATCTTCCGTCAGTTTTGTTTCTTTATTCACAATGGCATCCGGTACTATAAGCATACCAACGTCATGCAGCAGTGCACCTATTCCTAATTGTCGGAGACGATGGGGACTGAACTTCAGCGCCATCCCACAGAGTAAAGAAAACACCGTCACATTGAGTGAATGAGAAAACATATAATTATATCCATGTGAAGATGAAAAAATATGGTTTATAATTTCATCTTTGTATTTGTCGATTATTTCAATCAGAATATTGATAATGGATTCGATTTTTGAACGGTCGATTTTATTTTGAGTGACAAAATTATTTAGCTCTGTTCCAAATGTATTAAGGCATTCTTCAAATTTTCTTATGAATGGTTTTAGGTTATAACCGAATATGTCATTATTCAGTGTTTCATCTTCTCCAGCTGTTAATAAATTCCCTTCAGTAACAACAAATTTTATACCCCACTTTTTTAATCGTTCGATATCTTTCTGTTTAATACCAACGCCTTTAGGGACAAGTATATTATTTTCATCAATATGGACTGGTTCCGTAAACTTCATTCCATCTTTTAAATCATTTATATTTATTTTTTGCATAATTGTAAAAATCCAGCAGGTTACATAAAGTATTTAGATAAAAATGTTCGCAATTTATTTATTATCTATATTATAAATAGTAACCAGTATGCCTGCAATAACATTATACAATTGTTCCGGGACATACTGTCCAATATCAAGACAGTACAAAATATCTGCAATTTCAGGATCTTCTTTAATATAAATTCCATTTTCAACTGCCAGATTGATAATTTTTTCTGCCAGTTTGCCTTTGCCTTTGGCTGATATTTCCGGTGCTATATCCTTATCCTGGTATTTTAAAGCAATGGCTTTCTTATTACTATTTTCGAACATTTCTATGACAAAAAAAGTTTTTTTATAAAGCCATTAATACACTGGATTCTATGGTTGGGTATAAAAATGATAAATACTTATTATTTGGGCGTGTTAGTGCAAAAATAGATGATGCAGCAAATTATCTGCCGGCAAGATTAGCATATATTATTATTCCTTTAGCTGCTTTTTTTGCGGGATTTTCCTTTCAAAAAGCTTACCAAATTGCTTTAAGGGATGGAAATAAAAATCCCAGTCCCAATAGCGGAATTTCAGAGGCAGCATTTGCCGGTGCATTAGGAATTCAACTGGGAGGAGTAAATTATTATCATGGTAAAAAAGTGGTAAAACCATTGATTGGAGACCCGCTCTATCCTTTAAATGAAGGGCAAATCATTCGGGCCAATCAATTGCTCTATCAATCTGCTATTTTAACCATCATTGTTTTTACTTTACTTTATTCTCTTTTTGATATATTTTTTTAATAACGTTAAAGAAAAACTCGGCATTCGGCCTGATAATACTCATTAAGGAAATACGGATTATGCAGGATTTAGGTAAATTTTTTTTTCTATTAGCTATTGTTTTATTTATTGCTGGTTTTATTTTTTATTTTGGTGGAAATACATTAAAAAAGATCTGGGATTTTATTCCCTTAAATTTTAAATGGGCAGGTAAGAATAGTAAGATATATTTTCCTTTAGGTGCATCCATTCTATTGTCCATCCTGTTAACCATTATTATCAATCTTTTTTTTCGATTTTTTAAATAATCTCTTTTCATTGAACTTGATCTTGAGAAATGTTAAATTCATCCATATTACTGAAACAAGGAACGAATGATGTTTAGAAATTATCAACCAATAGATTCTTCATTTTGGCAGGGAAGAGTAGATGATGAAGAAGATTATGCTTATTTTCGTTGGCACCAGATCATTCAACTCATTGATCTGAATCAAAATGAGTTGCCAGGTGATTCAGGCGGTTTAAGTTTTTGTTTTTTGGGTTTTGCCAGCGATACTGGTGTGAAGAAAAATTTGGGACGTGTTGGAGCAAAAAATGGCCCTAACAGTATTCGAAAAGTCATGGCCAGCTATCCCTGTTCATTTAGTAAAAATGTAAAGCTTTATGATGCTGGTAATGTTATTTGCCAGGGAGAAGATTTACAGGGTGCTCAAAAAGAACTGGCTCAAGGAGTTGAGCTTATTTTACAAGCTGGACATTTTCCTGTTTTATTAGGCGGAGGTCATGAAATAGCCTTTGGACATTATCTTGGATTACACGATTTTTCAATGAAAACTCAATCAGGACAACTAGGGATCATTAACTTTGATGCTCATTTTGACATTCGTCCCTATCCTGATGGATCAACCTCTGGAACAATGTTTCATCAAATTGCCGATCTTTGCCAGGAAGAACAAAACCAGTTTGCCTATTTTTGTTTGGGGATACAGAAATCAGGTAATACCAGAGGGCTTTTTGAAATTGCTGCGAAAAATAAGGTTGAATATATTTTAGCTGCTGATCTTGTTTCTTACAAAATGGATCAAAATTTAAAAAAACTCGATCAGTTTATTGCCGGGCAAGATCAGCTTTATATTACTATTTGTACTGATGTGATTAGTTCAGCCTATGCACCAGGAGTATCCAGCCCACAACCTCTGGGAATACAGCCGGATACTCTCAATTATTATTTAAAACACATATTAAAATCAGGTAAAGCCATGAGTTTTGATATTGCTGAGGTTTCTCCGCCATTTGATCACGATCAACTTACAGCTCGATTAGCAGGCTCATTGATCTTTTCAGTGATTGACTCTTTAACAGCGATAAAATAAAAAAACAGCAGATTATTTTAAAATAATGCTTGACTTTTTATAAATTTATTATAAAATTGTAATCATTACAAAGTTGAATTAAGTACAAATATGATTCAGGATATTGCTGCTTTTTTAAAAGAAAAAGATATTTCTCCATCAGTACAGCGGGTAAAGATATTTGATTATCTTTATAAGAACCATACCCACCCGACAGTAGATGATATTTATCAGGCATTATATCCTGAAATTCAAACACTTTCAAAAACAACAGTTTATAACACTTTGAGATTGTTCATTGACAAAAAAATTGCCACTATGATCACTATTGATGAAAGTGAAACACGTTATGATGCTGATGTTGTGTTTCATGGACATTTTAAATGTCGTGAGTGTGAAAAAATATACGACTTTGATATTGATCGTTCTGCAATTGATTTAAATACCATTCCTTTTTTTCAAATAGAGGAAAAACACTTCTATTTAAAAGGCATATGTCAGGAATGTAACAAAAAAAAATAATCACTTAAAATAATTTGCCTTCTTATCTTATTTCCGGTAGAGTAAAATTTGAGCAGGTTATTTTTCATGATAAAAGTACAATAATTCTTCATTTTTAAGAGCTGTTTGCTAACAGCAAAAAACACATATTTATTAAGGAGATAATCATGATAGGAAAAAAATTAGAATCAGAGCTAAATAAGCAAATTAATGCTGAGCTATATTCAGCTTATTTATATTTAGCTATGTCTGCATTTTTTGAAGATAAAAATTTAAAAGGATTTGCGAATTGGACAAGAGTTCAGGCTCAGGAAGAAGTGTCTCATGCTATGAAGATCTTTGATTATGTCAATGAGCGGGGTGGTAGAGCAACAATGGCTGCTATTGATGGTCCAGAAAATGAATGGAAAGATACAATCGCGGTTTTTGATCAGATATATCAGCATGAACAAAAAGTTACAGGCTTGATCAATCATTTAGTTGATCTGGCTACTGCAGAAAAAGATCATGCAACTTTTAACATGCTGCAATGGTTTGTTGCTGAGCAAGTAGAAGAGGAAGCCAGTGCATCTGAAATTTTAGAAAAACTAAAATTTATCGACGGTAATGGAGCAGGTTTGATTATGCTGGATAAAGAACTGGAAGCCAGGGTATTTACTCCACCTGCTGCAGAATAAGTAAATTAGATTTAAGGATTAAGAAAAAGTATTTTCACTAATTTTATCAAATAGATCAAAATACAATGCCGGCGTTGCCGGATGATTATAAAGAATTTAATATTTGGGAGCATTTAAAAATGGGAAGTATTGCAGGTACTGAAACCGAAAAAAATTTATTAAAATCTTTTGCCGGTGAATCACAGGCAAGGAACCGCTATACCTTTTTTGCTAAAGTTGCATCAAAAGAGGGGTATGAGCATATTGCCAGATTATTTTTAGAAACAGCTGACAATGAGCGCCAACATGCTAAAGAGATGTTTAAACATTTAGAAGGCAATATGGTAGAAATTACAGCTACTTATCCTGCTGGAAAAATAGGAACAACTATGGAAAACCTGGCAGCAGCAGCAGCAGGGGAGAATGAGGAGTGGACTGAATTATATCCTCAGTTTGCTAAAAAAGCAGAAGAAGAAGGATTTAAAACAGTCGCAACTATGTATACTCTTATTGCCAAAGTAGAAAAAGAGCATGAACAACGGTATAGAACTTTATTGGCTAATATTGAACAAAGTAAAGTTTTTGAAAAACCACAAGAGGTGAGCTGGAAGTGTGATAAATGTGGCCACATTCATGTCGGCACAAAAGCTCCAGGTGTTTGTCCTTTATGTAAACATCCACAATCTCACTTTGCTATTGCAGAATCAAATTATTAAGCCTATAATTATAAATAAAATAAAAAACATGGAGGTAATTTATGCAAAAATACGTTTGTACAGCTTGTGGTTATGAGTATGATCCGGCAGTTGGTGATCCAGATAGTGGAATAGCTCCAGGAACAGCTTTTGAAGATCTTCCAGATGATTGGGTTTGTCCTGTTTGTGGAGTTGGCAAGGATCAATTTGAGGAGGCTTAAAAATTGAAAGCTGAAAAAATTAAAGATAACATTTACTGGGTTGGGGGAATTGACTGGGGATTAAGAAATTTTCATGGTTATATCACCCAAAGGGGTTCTACCTATAATGCCTATTTGATTATGGATGAAAAGATTACCCTGATCGATACTGCTAAGTATTATCTGGTAGATGAAATGCTGGAGCGAATCTCTTCGATTGTTGATCCAGCCAAAATTGATGTGATTGTTTCCAATCATGTGGAAATGGATCATTCCGGTGGTTTGCCGCGTCTGATGGAAATATGTCCCAATGCTACGTTAATTACTTCTCCGAATGGGGAAAAAGGATTAAAAGCACATTACAAAAAAGATTGGGACTTCCATGTAGTGAAAAGCGGAGACTCATTTAGTTTGGGAAAAAGATCATTAAACTTTCTCTTAACTCCGATGGTGCACTGGCCTGATAATATGCTTTCCTATATGCCCGAAGAAAAAATCCTTTTCTCCAATGATTCTTTTGGGCAACACCTTGCTTGTAGTGAACGTTTTGATGATCAATATCCTCTGGATATTATTATGGTGGAAGCAAAAAAATACTATGCTAATATTGTATTGCCCTATTCAGCTCAAGTTCAAAAAGAGCTGGCAGAGGCAAGCAAGTTAGATATTCAAATTGTTTGTCCCAGTCATGGTATTATCTGGCGATCTCATATTCCAGAAATTGTAGAGTGCTATAAACAGTGGTCATCCAATCAGACTGTAAAAAAAGCGCTGATTATTTATGATACTATGTGGAATTCTACAAAAAGCATGGCATATGCAGTCATGGACGCTTTTTCTGAAAAAGGTTATGCTACCAGGCTGATGGATTTAAATGAAACGCACATCTCTGATATTATGACAGAAGTAATTGATAGTGAGTATATTTGTGTTGGTTCTCCAACCTTAAATAATCACTTGCTTCCTACAGTAGCAGAATTTTTAACCTATTTAAAAGGGCTTTCTCCTAAGAAGAGAAAAGCTGTTGCCTTTGGTTCTTTTGGCTGGGGTGGTCAGAGTGTTAGTCAGGTAGAAAGCTATTTAAGTGAGAGTGGTTTTGATGTTGAAGCAACCTTTAAACATCAGTATGTACCAGATAAAAAATACTTGAAACAATTGACAGAAGAGTTAAAAACAAAGATATCATAAGCAATGAAAAGTCATCCCAAAGTGGATGACTTTATTTATTTATGTTCAATGCCTGTATAGCGTCTTAACTTTAAATAAAAGTTTTCAATATCAATGATAACCATTTCTCCATAGTTAAATCGGATATTATCATCTCGTAAAAATTCTTGTATTTCTTTGTCTTTTGCTTCAACTAAGTCAGTCATCCTCTTTAATTCTTCCAAAGCAAAATAAAAATGAAAAGATCTATCATGAGATAAGCCCTGTTTCGTACAGATAAGATAATCAATACAATCGTAAAGCCGGGAAACTGGATTTTCAAAATGGAGATTGATAACTCTGCGGTATGTATGGTAGAGCCGGGAAGCTAAACTAATAAAGATTTTTTGTAAAATTTTATCTCCAACTTTTTCCATAAAATTTTGACGTTCTAAAACCAGTAATTTACAATTATCAAAAGCAATAGCAGAAGCCATGCGGGTAGTGCGGTTTAAAAGAGCCATCTCTCCAAAAAATTCTCCCTCTTTTAAGATACTCAAAATGACTTCCCGATTAGGATGGATATGACAGATTTTTACTTTTCCCTGTTCAATAAAATAGAAATGCTCTCCTGTCTCTTGTTCCAAAAAAATAATGTCTTCTTTTTTAAACTGTACTCTTGTTTTTAAATCAACGATTTTTTGAGGTTGCAGGTGATATTTTTTTTCAAGAGCTGCAACCTTACTTTTATTGGTACAATGTATCTTATATTGAGAAAAGGCGTAATTTCTCTGCTCAATAAAATTGTTTTCATGAAAATACTCAACAGCATTTGCCAAAATCTGGCCATCACTGGTTATGTTTTGAGTGCCCGAAAGTTCATTATATAACTCATCTAAATTGCGCAACTTATTGGAATAATATTTAATGATCTTTAAAAAAACTTCACTTTTTTGGGACAAAAATGGAATCAGATTTTTTTTATGAATCAAGATGATTTCACAGTCTGTCATGGTAGTAATTCTCTCAATATTTACCATACCAGTTAAACAGCTGATGAAACCAAAGGTGTCTCCGTCTTTTAAAGTTTCTACCTCTTCTTTTTCGTAATAATTTACCAGTTTTTGAACTTTACCCTTTTTAATTAAATAGAGATGATCCAATACTTTGGTATTTTCCAGACAGATAATGCTGTTATTTTTATAATTTTTAATAGTAAAAAGCTGATTTTCCATTTTTAACAAATTTTCCAAATAATATATATTTGATAGTATATAAGTTGTCGATATTTAAATCAAGTGCTTTTTGACTAATTCATTGTATTATTTTGCTGATTTAATGAAATATAATTGGTTATCAGACTTTATAAATTGAGGAAAAATGATTGATTCGGATCTGATAAACATTTATAATACATATATTAATTTGAATTCGGATTTGGAATTTTTACGTTGGAAAAGAACCATATCTTTAATAAATTACCCCTATACTTTCTTTATTGTTTTATTGGGTGTATTGGTACAATATATTTTCAAGTAATCGAATGTAATGCCATCGTCGCCTCTTCGTTAGTGGGGATAATTATTGCATTTTTTACTATTACCATTGGAGATGAAAACCATTATTCCTGGGCTGCATTTTGTGGATCCTTTGCAGGAATGCTTGCCATTAATAATCTATCCTATTATTATCTGACCTATACTTTTTTGATTAATGCAACTATTTTATCAGTACTTTGCGGATTACTCTATGCATTAGTTGAATATATTGCTTATAAGTTTCCCCGTATCCTTTTTGATGGATATGGCGGTAAACTGGGTACCACTGCATTTATTTCTGTTTTAATATTTTATTTAGCCAATTGGTTCTTGTTTAAAGACCCAACTGAGATTTTTCCTCATGCTGATCTGTTTTTTGGATTGCAATGGTATCATGTTTTTATTCCTGTATCAGCAATTTGTGGATCTCTTATTTCAATGGAAATTAAAAATACCGTTTCATCTTTAAATGATAATTATAAAGTATTAACTGTTGCAACCACGGGTATTATGGGGGGAATACTATTAAATAATTTTTTTGCTCAAATACCTTTTATTCGGATCGATTTTGGACATGAAATGGCAGCAGCCTGGTATACAGGGGCATTTGTTGGAATGAGTTCTTATTTTGTCTTGATGTTAAAACGGGACTATTTTATTGCCGGAACTATTTCAGGAATTCTTTTTATCTTAAGCCGTAATCTTTTTGTTGGTGTCGGAGGTAAATTGGGATTTTTATCTTTTCTTGCTGTGCTGATTATGAGAATTTCACTTTCTGCTTTAAAAATAATAAAAGATGGAAAAAAAGTTCCTGATAAAGTTTTAAAAACATTACAGTCCGGGGAGTCGGTTGATAATAAACTAGTAGATGATGCCTATGCACAAAAACTAGTTGAATCATTAATGCAGGCCCAGGCCGATGGTGTAGAGCTGC
Source organism: Spirochaetota bacterium (assembly GCA_022361115.1). Lineage (GTDB taxonomy): Bacteria > Spirochaetota > GWE2-31-10 > GWE2-31-10 > GWE2-31-10 > JAKSBL01. The sequence continues at coordinate 12,266 of JAKSBL010000463.1, forward strand.
AAACAGATACAGAAGAGTTGGGCAATTATGTGATTGGCGAAAAGATGGAAACTGCTGATTATCAGCAAGAACTGGGCAATCAAATTATAAATGAGGATTCTATTCCTCCCAATTTACGAGAATTTATTGACATGCTTCATTTTGTCAATATTCAGCATTGGGTATTTTTGCATAGAGAAACCGGAGTTTACACCACTTTAGCTTATCAGGGTCTAACCTATAATACTATCAGCAAAATGCAGTTTAGGCGAAAAGGGAATTTAGTGCAAACCCTGGAAAGAGAAAAAAGAATACTGGTTTTTACTAGTGATGGTATTTCGCAGAAAATATTTACCTCCCGTATTGATCCGCAAGAATTGATGTTGACTACACTGATTTCCATTGTTCCAATCTTTGAAGGAGAAACTCTGCAAGGCATTTTTTTTCTTTTAGACCAGGATCAGGTCATTGAAACTGCTAAAAATAATTATCGAAACATAAAGCAGTATTATCTTCAAGAAATTTTTAAATAGCAAGCAACATATCATTGACCGCTAAACTATCCAGCATAGCATTATATCGCCATTTTGTATCTAAAATCGGCTTCATTTTTTGATAAACTGATAATCTAAGCCCTTTTAAAGATAAAAAAAATCTTTTACTTCATTATGATTGACACTAACAACTAATTTTGTAAAAATTAAACTAATAGGAAAATATATATGAATCATAATAAACGGTTAACGTCAATATCTGTTAAGGTCAAACAATTATTGGCTTCTCCCAATTTATTAATTATGATTTTTGGAATTACTTTTCTGTTAATTATTCCAGGTTTGGATGAAGGTTTTTTTTTAGATGACTGGTTTCAAAAATTAAAATATGATAGAAAAGTTCCTATTAACTATAGTGAGGCTTTTTCCTTTTTTGGGCAATATTCTTTTATCCAGGGTGATGAAAAACAAATAAGTGAAGCTATTGATTCGGGTTTATTTCCCTGGTGGAGCCATGAAAATCTAAAATTATCTTTTTGGCGGCCTTTAACAGAAATCACCTTTTTGTTAGATTATAAATTATGGCCAAACCATTCCTTATTCATGCATCTTCATAGTTTTTTCTGGTATTTAATCATTCTCATTTTATTATTCCTTTATTATAGACAAGTCATAGATATTAAATGGCTGGCAGGATTCGCATTATTACTTTTTGCTTTTGATAGTTCACATATTATGCCGATAGTTTGGCTTGCTAACAGAAATGCCTTAATTGCAACTGCTTTTGGTTTGGGATGTTTACTATTACATGATCTCTGGCGAAAGAATAATATAAAATTAGGGGCAATTTTTGCACCCATTTTGTTAAGTTTGAGTTTATTATCAGCAGAATTTGGAATTGGTATTTGTGCTTATTTATTTGCCTATGCTTTGATTATCGATAATAAAACTTTCCTTTCTAGAATGTTATCATTATTACCTTATGTAATCATAGCAATGCTATGGAGGGGTGTTTATCATTTGTTAGATTATGGATCATTTGGGTCCGGTACCTATGTAGATCCTGGTGGAAATCCATTTCGTTTTTTAGGTGTCATAGGTGAAAGATTGCCGATCTTACTCAATGCACAACTTGGTTTTTTCAGTTCCAATTTATACAAATTAATACCGCAACAATATAAAATCATTTTTTGGGCTATGACTGTGGTTTGTTCTACTGCATTGATAATTTTATTAATATCTCTATTAAAGTCAGACAAAATTGCCCGCTTTTGGGGACTGGGAATGGTTTTATCATTAATTCCAGTATGTGCTGCCATGCCGGATGACCGATTGTTGTTATTATCAGGTATTGGAGGAATGGCATTATTAGCGTTATTATTTAAACACTGGTTTGAAAAATCAAATGGTTATTCCAAAAAAAATCGTGTTTTAAGTGGAATAATGGTATTTATCTTACTATTTATTCATTTAATCCTGGCACCTCTTGCTAAATTACAGAATTCTCAATTTTATCAAGTATTAAGGCCTGTTATTGATCAACCTGCAGCTGATTCTGTCTTGCTTCCTGATCATCCAGATCAATTGGTGATAGTCCTTAATCCACCTGGTAGTTTTTTATTTTTTCATTATACAATTGTTAAAATATTAAACCAGAATAACCAAACTTTTAAATATATGGCCCTGGCCAATGCTAACTCAAAACTAAAAATTGTTCATAAAAATGAATATACCTTAGAAATTTCTGCTGAGAATGGTTATTATCCTTTCTTTTGGGACCAGCATTTTCGAGATCCCAGACACCATTTTTCTGTTGGTCAGCATATTTCTACAAAGCAGATAAACATCACTATACTTTCATTAAATGCAAATAAAATGCCTCATACAGTTCGTTTTGAATTTGATAAAATTTTAGATAATAATAGTTATAAATTTTTATCCTGGAATACAGATCATTATGAAAGATATACTTTACCCAATATGGGTCAATTTAATTATTTAGATGAGTTCAGTGTTATTAATTATATGCAAAATAATCGTTAATACTTATTTGATGATCCGGCAAGAGCAGATTTCTTAAAAAACTCTAATTCAAACAGCCAGACCGCCGTCCTGGCTACTTCAGCGATAAATGGTATTATAATGACTGATTTGACTTCATTTTTTCTTCTAACTAATAGAAGCCCACCCAAAATTTATTCTAAAACAAGGGAAATATCAGGGAAATACCTTATAGATTATTTTCGATTAATAATTTAATATCTTTTTAGACGAAATTTGATTGTCATATATTTCTTTAAGGAGGAAAACAAATGGATAATTTGATGCTTCCTGGTTTAGCTGATTTAGCTACTAGTTTAACTGCACTTGCGATTAAAGGAACAGTATCATCTGTTAGTACAAAAATTAAAGCAATAAAATGTGAAAAGGATATTGAAACTATTAAAAACAAATATGAAGA
>JAKSBL010000468.1 GCA_022361115.1 Spirochaetota bacterium
TAAATAATGAAGAAAACAAACCTTTTTTTCATAGAGTAGGAATTAAAAGCAAAATTAAGAAACAAAAAAAAGAAGAAAAAATACAGGGTGTATTATGTTCAGTTTACAATTTTAAAAACAAAATATCGGAAGGCATTAATCAAAATTATGAAAGTGGTAAATGCTGGATTGAAAAACAAACTGGAAATGTCATGCTTATACAATTTAAATATAAATTATGTTTTATTTTACCATTTATCATTTATGCTAGAGGAAATAATGAAATTAAATATGTATATGAAGCAAATAAATTAACTAAAATAGTAAGTAATATAAATATGACAATTTCAATACCTTTTTTAAAATCTAATAATAATATGCAGATAATTGAAACAAATTTTAATTAATTGTAGGGTTTATATGGGTGATATTGTGTATAAATTTAGTACTAATTAGTTTTAATATAATTGTTTTTATTATTAAAACACTGTTTTATTGGTTATATGACTATCTCAAAAAGCAAGCAAAATCAGAAGTTTTTATGATCCACCGGTTACACCTAATTTAACCGGTGGATTTTAAATTTATCAAGAAAGTTTGTTTTCAATAACATTAAATAATTCTTCTTTTTTTAAAGGTTTATTAAGCCAGGCGATTGCTGAGAGTTTTTCTCCTTGATCTTTTAACTGCTGGTCTATTTCCGTGGTGAGAAAAACAACTGGTGAGGATACATAATTGTTATTGGTTCGCAATTGAGTAACAAACTCTATGCCGTTCATTACCGGCATGTTGATGTCCACCACAAAAAGATCAATATTATCAGAACCGGTTAGCTTATTTAAAGCATCCTGGCCGTTTTCAGCTTCCAGTAATTGGAAGCCCTGGCTTTTTAAAGACATTCCAGTAATCTTTCTCATGGTTGGGGAATCATCTACTAACATAACTGTCATATTTTTAACTCCTTTCATTCTCATTTGTTTTATATTCTTCCTTTATTAAAATAAAGGATTACTTTTGAGCTTAAGATAAAAGCTTAAAATGCATGATAAAGCTGGTAATCGGTTTAGGTTCAGTATAGCAGAGGTAACACATGCCATTATGGCAGTCAATTTTACCCCCCATTTTTTCAACTATTTTTCTGACTACATATAATCCAAGGCCAAAACTCCATTTTTCTTTGTACTTAAAAGGCAAAATCCTGTGGAGGCGTTCAAAAGGATTAAAAACCAGTTCGCTGTACTCATAAGGGATACCTAAAATTGTTTGGTTACCAATTTTACACTCTGCTGATTGATTAACCACTTTAAATTCTACTTCTTTTTCATGAATGGAAATTTCTATTAATATCTTAGTATGTGGTGGAGCATATTTTATGCTATTGGTTATTAATTCATCAAAACATTCAGATAAATAATCGAGGTTGGTATTAATTTGATATTGATAGCTGTTATCGGGTATATTAGCAATGACAATAGGATTTTCTTTGGTTTTTGAGTTATTATATTGGCCTTTTATAACATCCAGCACATTATTGACGATATCTTCCAAATTCATTGGCTGAACAGCAATTTTTGCCTGAATAAGTTTCTCTATTTCAGCAAGATTATTAAAAAGCGGTTGTAATTCATCATTGAGTTCAATCAGGGAGTCATAGATTTCTTTGGAAAAATAGTACTCCTCACCTTTTTGTTCAATATTGGAAATCAGAAATTCTAAAAGCATGGTACCCCCCATACTATTAACAGATGTATTGAGAGAGTACATGATTTTTTCAAAGACATGCATATCTTTTGTACCATACATTTCTTTCCAGTTAATAATGTTCAAAGTATCCTGTTCTCTGATGAGTTTTTCTTTTTCTACCATTAACTTAAAGTTTTCCAACTCTTTATGGTGACTGATATCAGTTAGAGTATCAATCGCATATTGAATTTCATTATTTGCATGAACAACTTTTCTTTTACGGAGGATTTCAAGTTTTTCTCCAATTCGGTTCGTTATCTGAAACTCTTCACCAAAGTTTTCTAAAGCAGTATGAGAGCTATTGGGGAAAAAATCAGCTACATACTGGCCTATTAATTCTTTTTTAGATTTACCCAACAGATGACAAGTTGTATCATTCACTGTTTTGATCTGTCCTTCAGGATTGATGACAATAATCCCATCTGACATACATTCTAAAATATTAGTGATATAGTTGCTGTTTTTCTGAAGTTTTTTATCTATTTCATTCCGGTAAAAAGCCATTTCAATAGCAATTTTTAAATCATGATCATTAAAGGGTTTTAACAAGTAGCCATAAGGATTTAAACCAATTGCCTGACTGATAATGCTCTCATCGGTTTCCATTGTAGTAAAAATGATGGGAATTCCTAATTCCTTTTTTATGACCCTGGCAGCATCCAATCCATTTAATTGGCCTGGCATATGAATATCCATTAAAATGAGGTCTGGTTTTGCTTTTCTTGCTGCTGTGATGGATTTTTCTCCTGAATCAGTACTGGCAATAACTGAGTAGCGGAGGTTTTCCAGTTTTTTGGTTAAAA
>JAKSBL010000297.1 GCA_022361115.1 Spirochaetota bacterium
AAAAGAAAATGATAACATTTATGCTTCTGTACAGCCAATGATGGTTTCTAATAAAAATTTACTGGCTGATATAGAAGATACAACCAATGCTGTCCGTTTAATCACCAAATATTCAGGGGAAAACTTTTTAATCGGTAAAGGAGCCGGATGTTTGGAAACTGGTAGTGCAGTTGTATCAGATATTGTTTTTATCAGTAAATATCAAAAAAAAGCGATAAATCCTTTTATTACCAAAAAATATCAATTTAAATCTTTTCACCAACTAAAATTTGCTTATAATATTATTTTTGAAACAGAAGATGTGCCTGGCATTACTGGATTAATCACCACGGCAATTGGTAATGCGCAAATTAATATTAATACAGTCAGTCATAATCGGCATAATCGTACAACAGCAGTTTTTTCAATTATTACTATGCCCTGTACATACGTCCAAGTAGAAAACGCCATTAAAGAAATAAAGCCGGAAATATTAAAAAGTAAACCAAAATTGATACCAATACTCTATTAAGGAAAGATGTGAAAAAACAAAAAATAGTCCAGCAGAAAATCAGAATTACATCAGGAAAACTAAAGGGACGGAGAATAGAATGTCCACCTGGAGAAACCCGACCCATGACAGCTCGGGTGAAAGAAGCATTGTTCAATATATTAGGGAGTGTTCATAATTTTTCTATACTAGATTGCTTTGCCGGATCTGGCAGCATTAGTATTGAAGCTTTTTCCAGAGGAGCCGCTTCATCAGATCTGGTAGAAGGGGATCATAAAAATAAATCCATTTTAACTGAAAATCTTAAAAAAGTGGAATTTCATGATGCTCAAGTTTATATTACTGATGTTTTTGTTTTTTTAAAAAACTGTAATAAAAAATATGATTTTATCATGCTGGATCCCCCTTATAAAATGCCAGAAAAAGAAAAATTGATAGAAATGATTGCAGAAAAAGATCTTTTAGCAGATAATGGAATTATGGTAATGCAATTGCCGACTAAATATAAAATGGATACTCAATTTCAACAGTATTATATGTATGACAGCCGTCATTATGGGTTAAATAAAATCATTTTTTTTAAGAAGCAACAAATATGAAAGTAAATATTATTGGAAAATTATCCGGTGGTATTTTAGGGACTCTTTTAAGTGGTAATCCTTTTGGTACTTTTTTAGGTGGATTATTAGGGCACTTTCTTTTTGATGTGAAGGAAGAAGTGGAAGACAATACTGATGAAGTTGACTATATTAGTGTTGAAGCTTATTCTGCTAGTACAAACTTTTTACAATCATTAGTTAAAATTTGTGTTCAATTAATCCGTCATAATAACAAATTACACCTATCTGATATTGAACTCATTAAAGATTATTTTATCCAGCAATTTCAATTTGAAGAAAAAGAACTTGCAGAAATGAGAACACATTTCGGAAAAATGATTGAAGATCAGATCCCTATTGATATTGATGAATCTATTAATTGTATAAATAGTTATTGTAAATATAAAGAAAAATTTAATCTATTACAACTACTGTTTTTACTGGCAGTAAATCAAGCTCAGATTCCAAAGGATGTTGAAGATTATATTTTATTAATTAGCGGAAAATTAAATATTACGATGAAAGATTATCAGATATTAAAAAAACATTACCTTACTGAAATAACCGATTGCTATCAAGTTCTAGGTATCAGCGAGGATGCGAGTGATGAAGAAATAAAGACTGCTTACCGGAAACTCATGGCGCACTATCATCCTGATAAAAATCATGACAACTATGATAAAGATAAATTACAAAAAATTATGCAGGCATATAAAGAGATAAAACATATCCGTCAAACAAAAAAATAAAAGGGTGCCCAAGGACACCCTTCTAGAGGATACAGGTAAAAACGGGTTGTTCAGTTTATTTTTTAAACTTTTCTGGTGCCACTTCGTTTTTAGTATAATCTCCTTTTTTTAACAGTAAATCTGGTATCGCTTCATTGATATGTTTTGTCATATCCAGAAACTTACCTCTGATATTATTAGCCTGTTGAGCTACTTCATTCATCCGTTCATCAGCTACTGGTTTGCCTGGTTCCACTAAGGAAGCAATATTATCCAGTAAAGTCAGAATTTGTAAATTAACCGGATCCATCTGATTTTTTTCTTCATCCAGGTGTTTGCCCAGATTATTCACATCATTACTGGTTAAAGAATAAATTCGCCAGCCTTCTAATGGGTTTTTATAACCCACTGTTAAGAGTCCATATAAAACCATCAAACTCTTATCATAAATACCACCCCTTTGCCAACGAGTGAGTAACTCAAAGCACTTCTTAATAATAAAAGTATTAGGCTGAACACTTTTAAAAAAAGTTCCTGGATCATTTTTTCCTAATAAGGAATCCACTACCCAATGATTTTCTTCTTCCAGCAGCCAAAAAAAGAGAGGATAATTATCCGAATTGACACCAACATCATTTAAGTAATCTGAATAACAAATTGTAGTATCAACTGCTTTACCATTTTTACAGAGAAAAACCTCTTTTAAATAGCTTAAAGCGAGTTTATCAATTTCATCCTGTGTCCATCCCCTGGTTGACCAATCTTCCATAAAGCTGCTCCTTTAATCATTATTTTTTCTTAGCCTTACTAGCTCCCTCTTCTTTTGGTTTAGCAGGGCCTTTTTCAGCTTGAGATAAAGGAACGCGTTTGCGAGGCTCAACTACTTTATCCAGGTTAGGTTCGGTTTTTAACAATACATCAGGAATAACCTGTACCAGATGTTTAGTTGAGTCATAGAAGTTGTTGCGGATGTTGTGTGCATGAACTGCCAAGTCTTCCATGTCTTCATCAA
>JAKSBL010000330.1 GCA_022361115.1 Spirochaetota bacterium
AAAAGAACTGCCTGATAAAAGACAGCTCCTTCGTTGAGTGTGTTTATGAAAAAATGGCTATGTGCTAGTAGCCATTAGTGACCGGGTTATGCAGAACAATCTGCCATACTGGTTAATTTGACTTTATATTGATTTTCCTGTAAACTGACAGACTCAGTTAACAGATTAAAGCTAGCTGGTTTTAAAGCTTCAATGACTATTTTTCCTTTTTTATTGATCAAATAGGATTGATGCGAAAATAGCATTCTATCTTGCATATCACCTTTTTGAGTAATGTGAAGCAAACCACTATGACAAAAAACTCTTAACTGATTCATATCCTTTGACTTTGGAGAATATACAAATAACTCATTTTTATCCAATAAAATTTTCATATCAACCTCCTTTGATATTTTCTGGATTACCTGTTAATATAAATATCGCACATCTTATGAAATTTGAACAGAACCAGTCTATAAGATACTGAATGGATACAGTTAATAAAATCCCCAACTGTACCCTATCCAAATACCATTAACTGTAACTGTTATATTACTATTTATGTGTTATCATATATTCAGAGCCTAAAAAATAAAGACTCAGCAAGGATAGACAAAGACAAAAAATTTAAGCACAACAATTGTTAAAAGGTCAATAAAATGCCTAAAAAAATCCCCCTCTATGAAACTTTAATAAATGACATTATTCATCAGATTGATAATGGAATTTATAAACCTGGTGATAAAATACCCTCTATCCGGAGAATGAGTAAACTAAAAAAGGTAAGTATCAATACCGTTAAAGAAGCCTATATGATTTTGGAAAATCGCCGAATCATTCATTCTAAGCCCCAATCAGGCTATTTTATCCGCTATCAATGGCCAGAGCAAACCAATTTTACCAATGTAAATAAAAAAGAAATCAATCCTATTGCTGCCACAACTAACGAGTTGATTCATATGGTTCTCCAAGATGCCATGAAAAGGGATTTTGTTCAATTAGGTTGTGTTGAGCTGAATCCAGATTTGCTGCCAGTTAAACAACTTAATCAGATACTCGCCTCTCAAATTCGAATTTACCAAAAAGATAGTGTTGCATGTTCTAATGCAAAAGGATTGGAAAAATTAAGGGTACAGATTGCCAGACGTTATGCTGATATTGGCTGCCACTTTGGCCCGGAAGACATCTATATTACTTCCAGTTGTATGGAAGGCATTTTTCTTTCCTTGATTACTATCTGTAAACCTGGTGATACCATTATTGTTGAACATCCTATCTTACCCATCACTTTATTAATCTGGGAAAAACTGGGTTTAAAAATCATAGAAGTTCCTACCAGCCCGGAAACCGGAATTTGTTTGGATACCCTGGATTATGTATTAAATAATAAAAAAATTGCTGCCTGTGTTTTAGTTCCTAACTTTAATAATCCCCTAGGCAGTCTTATGCCGCCAGATAAAAAGAAAACCCTGGTTGAGATGCTTGAAAAACATGATGTTCCGGTTATAGAGGATGATGTTTTTGGCGATTTAAGCTTTACCCCAGAGCGGCCTGATGTATTAAAATGTTATGATACAACAGGGAATGTTGTCACAACTTCATCTTTTTCTAAAAGTTTAGCTCCGGGTTATAAAACCGGTTTTATCATCCCCGGAAAATTTAAAACTCAATTTGAACAAATTAAATTATCTTTAAACAGCTGTACAGCCACCCCATCCCAATTAGCCATAGCAGCCTTTTTAGATAATGGAAACTTTGATCGCTATTTACGAAGAATCTGCCGGGTCTATGCCACTAATATGGCTAAAATCGCCGAATCCATTATTAAATATTTTCCGCCTTATACCCGGAT
>JAKSBL010000253.1 GCA_022361115.1 Spirochaetota bacterium
AAGTAAAAACCAGAAAAAAAGCCCTTCCAACTGAACTTGCCAGATTTTTCAGTTCAATATCAAAAAAAATCCTTGTCCGACCAGCACCATCCATCACCGCACTTTCAATAATTGCTGGATCTATTTTTCTCAACCCCTGGCCAATATATTTTACAAATATCGGAGTATTGTAAAATACATGAGCAATTAAAATAGCTGTTAAAGTATACATAACCTTTAAACCTGTCACTTTATACAGAATGGTAAAAGCAACAGCAGTAGCAATTACCGGAAAAAAGAAGGGAATAAAAAAAGTACTCTCAATCAACCAGGCCAAAGGGTTTTTCTTTCGAGAAATATAATAAGCAGGGATAATTGATAAAATTAAACACAAAACAGCAGACAAGGAAGACTGGAGCAAAGTAAAAAACAAAATCCGGAAAGTTTTTAAATTAAAAAGATCCACTAAATCCATAGGATTAAAAAAATCCCGAAAAAAAAGAAAAAAAGGAATCACCCAGCATAGTAAATAAAAAGAATTAATAAAAAAAGAAGATTTATTTTTTTTCAACATATCTAACTAAAGTACGAGGAGAGATCTTAATACATAATCTCTTCCCATTCTTTTAGCCACTGTTCCATATACTCCACTATTTTTTGATCATCTATATCTACAGTTTTTTCAGGAATAACTGCATGCTCAAAAACTGGAGGCAGTTCAATATCAATAACAGGAAACATCCATTGATTTAAAGGTATATGTTTCTGAAAATCTTTTTCCAATATAAAGTCAATAAATGTTTGAGCTAATTTTTTATTTTTTGTTTTCTTGACAATTGCAGCCCCTTCCAGTTGATAAAAACCCCCTTCTTCCGGAATATAAGCCATATATTTTGATCCCCCATAATAATGATGCGAATAAGCACCATCAGTACAATAACTAACCATCATTTCAGCTTCACCTGTCTCAAATTTTGCAAAAGACTCACTCCAGCCTGGAGTAATAGTTAAAATATTATCCTTTAATCTTTTCCAAAAATCTTTCCAATTATCACCAAATACACCAATAGTCCAGAGAAAAAAATCAGTACCAGTTGAGGATGTACGAGGATCTTGAATAATAATTTTATATTGAGAATCAGCCAATTCATTAAAGGAAACTGGAAGGTTATTCACTAATTCAGGATCATAGATAATGGCCAGGGCACCATAATCATAAGGAGTGGCATAATACTGCTGATCAATGATAAATGATTGTTTAGTGATATTATCTGAGGTCTTAGGTTTATAAGGAATAATAACTTGTTCTTCTTTTGCTTTTTGCAGCATGCTGCGATTTAAACCAATAATCAGATCAGCTTTAGGCCGACGCTTTTCTAAAATGACTCTTGCCATAATTTTGCCAGTGCTTTCAAATTTAACTAACTTAATCGTACAATTATGTTTTTTTTCAAAAGCAGGAATCACTTCCTGTTCAATCCAGCCCAGACTATCATAAGTGTAAATGGTCAAAGTTTTTGAATATCCCGCAAAAAGAACTAGGGATACAATGAGAAAAGTAAATAATTTTTTTTGCATAGATTAACTCCTGTATTTCTAAATCTCAATACCTGATTGGTTAAATGAATCGGAAAAAAGGATAAGATGTAATAGCAGGAAAATGAAGGATTAGATTTTCTGTCATTCTCATCTCACTTCCTTCGCTGGTATTAACCATATCAGGTTCTAAGGGTTATTTTCTCAGCCTTAAAACGGCACCCCCGGAGAAACATTAAATTGGCTGATACTTGATTTTAAAATCACTATCTTCTCAGTGATTGACAAGTATTCCAATCTGTACTATAAAGATATCCTTTTTCTTAAGAAAAGTCAATCAATCCTCTATCAATAATTATTAAACAGCTCTGTACTAATGTTATTCTTTTAAGTTAAAATTTCGTAAAATATGGAATATAGCTAACATCTCCCTGGTTCATATTATTTATGAAAAAAAGTAGCGTTTAAATTTCTTTGAATAGGTAAATCCTACTAATTGTTTTAAAAATGGAATTCTTTCTATCAGTAATAAAATCTTATCAATCATTAAAAGTGCAACAAATGAGAGCAAACCATAGATAAAAATCCCAAATGTCACTCTAAAAAAACCAGACTTTATAATAAAGGATAGACCTTCAACACCGGCCAGAGATAAATTTTTTTCCACCCAGAGATACCACATTACAGTCAATGGAATGATTAAAACGGAGATCAGTATCAGCATAACAACTCTTATTATCGAAATATTAATAGAAAATTTAGGACAAATATTAAAACAGCGAAGACAACCACTACATTTCAATGACCAGTATGGTTTTTGTTTAAAAAATTTGATTGCTCCGGTAGGACAGCTTTTTAAACAAACTTTACAGGAATTGCAATCATTATCAATTAGAAAAAGTTTTCCAATGGTTTTACTACCAATTGTTAAGTATAACAATCCCAATAAATAACTTACTATAACAATAAAAATTGAATACTTTTGAAATGATGGTTTTTCTTGAAGAATTTTTGAAGCCTTTTCTCTCATTAATTGATCAGCATTTTGGATAACTTTTTTTTGGCTTTCCTGATCGATTGCAGGGGCAAGTACAGTCAGATTTTCCGGATAGCCCACTTTATCTGTATAAAATACTGAATAATTTTTTTTACTTAAAATTCTTTTTAAAAAAAATGGCCCAGCCCCCTCATATCCAGTATGCAATCCTCCTTTATCGCTTACCATGCCATGATTGGCAATAATCGCGGTTTTATTATTTTGACCTCTAGGAAGTTTTTTTATATAGTCGAGCATGGGTTTTGGATAAACAAAAGCATATACAGGATAGAGAAAAACCTGTAAGCAATTTGGTTCAATCTTCTTTAGCCAGCTATCTTTTTCTGCAATATTGATGACAGTCACCAGGTATTGAGATTTGTTCAGTTCATCAGCAAGGATTTTTGCAGCATGTTTGGTATTGCCAGTTCCGGTAAAATAATGAATAAATGCTTTTTTCATATTTAGCTCCCTAATACTCCTCTTGTGTCGCTATCCCATAAAAAAATATTTCCAGAGTGTCCTTAATATCTTTTTCTAAAAGATCATTCTGATAAAACTGATTACTTAAAGAAAAGCCCATCAGCAAGTAATAAAAGCCCTTAACGATAGAAGGAATTTGATCTTTATTTTTTATTCTATGTGAGTCTTGAAAAATATTTTCCAGATTATGGATAAAAGACATTTCAATTTGATAAGCTTTATCAGTCATTGACTGCAACATACATTCAGGCGGAAAAAGGTAAATTCTTTCCCATAATCGCATACTTTGTTCTTTTGCATAAAACTGAATAAATTGCCTGAGGATATGAGTCAGTGCACGTTCTAATGACTCCCCTTCTGTTTGTTGAATTAATGATTTTAAAAAATGAGAATATGTTTCTAAAATTCCTTGATAAATAGTAAAGAATATTTCTTCTTTACCTTTAAAATGGCTATAAAGTGAAGCTTTTTTTATTCCAACACTTGCTGCGATATCCCGCATACTGGTTCCTTCATAACCATTTTTTGAGAAAAGGTGAATTGCCTTTTTAATGATTACCTGTTTAGTGTTATTTTTATTATTCATACTACTACCTACCGTTCGGTTGTTCATATTATAACATTAAATTTCTGGCTCTTCAACTTTTTTTAGAAAACTATCAAAATTATTTATTCGTAAAAGTAAAATATGTACTTTGATGATGAGTAATTACTAAAAGGGTTAGTTAGATTTATCTATATTATTTTGGAAAGAAATAATGTTCTTTTTTTCTTGCAGATAATTTTCTATGTTCATGATTGCCTTTAAAACTTCCCCAATATTGCATTAGTCTAAAAAAATAATTTTTCCAATATTTTTTACTAGTTTTTTTTGTTTTAATGCTTCAAAAATATCATAGATTATTGCATTAAAAAAATATCGTAAGAAATCAAAGAAACTGATATGAATTTCTGGCATAATTTTTTGTAAAGCAACTGATTCTCTAGCATACCGATACTTAATTTTACTTAAAGTTTCATTATGAATATGATGAACAGCTGCAGAAGCAACATATCCTATTTTCATACCTGAATTATATAATTGTTTTGCCAGGTACATATCTTCTAA
>JAKSBL010000450.1 GCA_022361115.1 Spirochaetota bacterium
GACAAACTCAAAGAGAAACATCCTTATTCAGAAGATTTCCTTGAAGAGGTAAAGAATGCAAGAAACATGTTTTACACATCTCATAACTTTGACGATCATCTGGAAAATCCAGAAGAGTTTATAGAAAAAGTAGATGGATTTATTGAGAATATTCGACCTTACGGAATACAGGATCTACTCAGAACTGGACCCATTGCTTTAACTCGATTTGTCAATTAAAACCTTGATAAGTTTTACATAAGAAAGGATTTATATCGTATGCAGACTGATACAATCAGAATTCTTGATACAACACTGAGAGATGGGGAACAATCACCTGGTGCCAGTATGGGCCCAAATCAAAAAGTCGAAATTGCCAAAGCTTTAGAAAGAATTGGTGTTGACATGATAGAAGCAGGTTTTCCTGTCTCTTCAAAAGCACAATTTGATGCATTAAAAATGATTTGTGAACACATATCAAATCCTTATGTAGTAGGACTTGCCCGTTGTGTTCCAAAAGATGTCGATGCAGTTTATCAGGCAACTAAGGATTATAAAAAAAGGATGCTGCATATCTTTATTGCCACTTCTCCAATTCACATGGAGTATAAACTAAAAAAATCTCCTCAGCAAGTTCTTGGTACTATTAAAGAGATGTTAGATTATTCCAAACAATATTTTGATGAGATTGAGTTTTCTGCTGAAGATGCTTCTAGGACAGAGTATGATTTTTTAGTTGAAGTTTTTAAAACTGCTATCAATCATGGTGCTACGACTATCAACGTGCCAGATACAGTCGGATATGCTACTCCGGAAAATTTTGGAGAAACTATTGCTAAACTAAAAAAGGATATCCCTCAATTCAGTGATAATGTCTATCTCTCTGTTCATTGTCATAATGATTTAGGATTGGCCAATGCAAATGCTTTAAGTGCTGTTTTAAATGGTGCTACTCAGGTTGAATGTACTATCAATGGCATAGGCGAAAGGGCAGGGAACACAGCATTAGAAGAATTTATTATGACCCTTCATACACGTAAAGACATATTCCATAAAACAACTAATATCAATAAAGAGATGATATATCCTTTATCCAGAATGTTGATTCACTTAACTGGCCTAGTTCCAGCCCGGAATAAACCAATAATTGGGGAAAATGTTTTTATCCATGAATCAGGTATTCATCAAGATGGGATCATAAAACACCGGGAAACTTATGAAATCATTTCCCCTGAAATCATTGGACGCAGCTCTGATACTTTGGTTTTAGGTCGTCACTCTGGACTAAATGGTTTTAGAAATCGCCTGGAAAATCTAGGGATTACTTTTGATACAGAAGAAGAAATGCAACAGGCTTTTCAACGGTTCAGTGATCTGGCAGATTTAAAAAAAGAGGTTTATGATGATGATCTCTTTGTTATTCTTGGTGATTTAACTGGTGCAATTAAAGAAGGCTATACATTAGACTATCACCATATTAATTCTGGTAATTCGGTTATTCCTACAGCAACAGTAAAATTAAAAAAAGGAGAAGCGACTTTTCAAGCAGCAAGTACAGGTGACGGTCCAGTAGATGCAATTTTTAAAGCTATAGACGAAATTGCCAAAATAAATACCCGGTTAACAGAATATATTGTTCAAGGTGTTAGTTCAGGAAAACACTTCAACCGTATCGTCAAGGTTAATACGCTGCAGTTGTTCCGGTGGAATCAGCTCAAACGTACGAAACTGCTTATTCGAGTCGCCAAATCGAAGCTCCATGGAGGCCAC
>JAKSBL010000348.1 GCA_022361115.1 Spirochaetota bacterium
TATCAATTGTATGAGTTATTAAAAGAAAATCCGATTATTGCCGGAATAAAAGATAACAAGGGGCTGGAAAAAGTGCTGAAATCCCGCTGTAAATTAGTTTTTATTTTATACGGTAATGTTTTAAATATTGCTGACATTGTAAGGGAGATTAAAGAACAGGGAAAGTTGGCCTTTATAGATGTAGATTTAATTGAAGGTTTTTCCAGTAAAGATGTGGTTATTCAGTATTTAAAAAAGCAAACTAGTGCTGATGGGATATTGAGTTCAAAGGCTTTTATGATCAAAGCTGCCAGAGCAAATGGCTTTTATGCTGTACACCGTTTTTTCCTGATTGATTCTTTTTCTTATCATAATTTAGAAAAACAAATAAATATTTCTAAGCCGGATTGTATTGAAGTCTTACCTGGGTGTATATTACCTAAAGTCATTAAATGGGTTTTAGAAAAAATACGGATTCCTCTGGTTCTGGGTGGTTTGATTTGTGAAATAGATGAATTAATATCTGCCCTCAAGTCTGGAGCTACTGCCATCTCAACTACCAATTCAGATTTATGGGAATTAGATTTAAAAGACATGATCTAAAAAAACCCGGCATTCGGCCGGATAAAAAAAGAGAAAAACCAGCATTATGAAGCATAAGTGGGTTTTTCTCTTTTTTTGTTGATCCTACACTAAATATTAATTCGATTCACCAGTTGCTGCTGTATCAGCAAACTGAGTTTCACTTTGTTGTTTTTTAACTCTTATACTTAAGAAAAATAATCCAATAAAGGCAACTGCCTGTAGGGCGAGCATGTAAATAAAAATGATTTTATAACCAGGTGTGCCGGGATTTTTATCCAGGATATTTCCTAATAAAGTAAAGTTAAAGGTATCGGATAAAAAGGCTATTGTTGATATCAAACCAACAGCTGCACCTAATAAGGCTTTAGGTGTGCCAACTTCACCAATAGGAGCAAAATACAGTCCCCGCAGAGCAAAAATTAAAAATCCAATTAATACGGTTATAGCTGAGATCATAATAACTAAAGCAGGCATGACAGGGGTAAACAACATTATCAATAATGATGCGGCAATGATGGCAATGATTACCTGCATAACCGGAATAGATGATCCCACTTTTTTAGAAATAGCACCACCACTTAAACCTGCAATGGGCCGGAAAATATGGCTTCTAAACGTTGCAACAACACCAGCAGCAACAGCTGATAAGCCATAAACTTCGGTCATATAAGGAGTTAAATAGCCGGATGAAGTGTAAGTTGTATAAATAGCAAAAATAACAACTGCCAGCAACCAGGTTATTGGCATTTTTGCAACTTTAATCATATCCATAATAATATTTGGATCTGTTTTTTTCGGTTTGTTATCCAGCATAACAAAAAAAGCTAAAATACCTATTCCAATACAGACGATAGAATAAACCCATAATACATAAACAAAGTTATCTGTGGTTTGGCCTAATTGGTGAAACAGTGCCAGGGTTGACAGAGCAACTGCAGAGGTTGCTATTCCCCGGCCACCTTCAGCAAAACTAAATAGTCGTCCCTGTTCAGAAGCATCACCTAAGACACTGATGGCCTTTAACATGGTTGACCAGAATGTTAAAATTGTGGTAATACCCCAAAAAGCAAAAAGAATCATTGCACCTGTATAGGAAGGCCAGGTTGAGAGATAAAGTCCGCCTAAACCAGTACCGACTAATGAAAAGGCAATGAGTTTTCTATGAGAAAAACGGTCTGCTAACCATCCGCCAGGTAAATAGAAAATCATAGCTATGATTCCATACATACTCATGAGTGATCCAAATTGAGTGTGAGAAAATCCTAATCCTTCCTGTAATGGTTTATAATAGGTGTATCTTAAGTACGGTAATTCGTAAATAATACCACCTGCAAGGGCAATGACCAATAAGATGATCCATTTTCTTGATGAGTTTAGTTTGTTTTCCATCAAAATTCCTCCTTTAAAAATAACTCCCTCAAAATGATCCAGCCTGATTGATAAAGAAAATGTAATTGCTGTTATTCGCAAAAAAACATATTCATTTAAAAGACTGTTAACTACTTGAGCAAAAAAAAAGAGAAAAGCAACCATCATTCAGTTGGTTGCCTTTCTCATTTCGGCCAAAAAAAAGAGAAAAATAACCTTACACTCAATGATTGTAAAATTACTTTTCTCTTTTACTCTAGTAATTCTATATTCACAATAGCTTACCTGTAGCGTCTTGTCAACTACTTTTTTTTGATTTTGTAAAGAAATTAACATAAACTTAATTTTTTATGATTAAAAATCAATAATTTTTAATAGTTGCTCATTCTTTATTCTTTCAGTATATTTAAATGTATAATTATTTCAATGATCACAAAGGACAAGGAGACCACAGTTTTTTCAGGTTTTTTATCAAGAAATGCTTTTATTGAGTTTTTAATTTTAAATAAAAAAGTATAATCTTAATGTTATCTGTGGTCAAAAGATCAAAAACTATATATCATAACAGAAATGATATTGACTTGAAGAGGCGGAGGATTAAAATGAATTTAATGAAATCAGTCCAAACTTATATGGGAAAGCTCAACCATGATGGTGATTTACTGAATGAATTAACTCAATTTTGTCAGGAAAAAAACATAAAACTGGGAAGAATTCAGGCTATCGGAGCTGTGAAAAAAGCAACTTTGGCTTATTATAATCAGGATAAAAGAGAGTATGAGTATTTTACCCTGGATAAACACTTAGAAATATTAGATTTAGTTGGTAATATCTCAATAAGGGATGGAAAGCCAATGGTACATGCGCACATTACACTTGCTGATCAGGAAGGTAAGGCTTTTGGCGGACATTTAGCAGAAGGAACAATAATTTTTGCCTGTGAAGCAGTCATCGAAGTATATGAAGGCAATGACTTAGTTCGTGGTTATGATGAACAAACTAGTTTGCCCTTATGGAGTTAAACTTTAAATCCAAATACAGTGATATCATCTAATTGAGGGTGGTTTTCCCGGTAGGAGTTCCATTCTGTTAAAATATTTTGTTCCTGGATTTGCATGTTATGAGAATAAATTTGTTGTAACAGATTTTGCCACTTCTTTTTACCAAAAGGCAGTTCTCTTTCTCCTCCAATTTGTTCGTAAATACCATCACTGGCCAGGTAAAATTTACTGCCATCCTGGATTTTTATTTCATGATTAGTGTATTGATAGTCTTCATTAGATTTTTGATATCCAATGCTCTGTTTATCGCCTTTTACTACCTCAATTTCATGATTAAAACAATGGTAAAGGAGAGTTTTGGCACCAGCATAGATGATTTTTTTTTCTGCTTTATCAACCAGGCACATCCCCATGTCCAGGCCATCATCAATGAGTTTATTACTGCTGTTTTGGCGAAGGGAATTTTTTAAAATACGGTTTAAAACTTGAAGAATTTGAGCAGGGTTTTCATGGTTATAGTGTTGTATAACATTGTTCAAAATAGAATAGGAAGTCATACACATTAAAGCTCCTGGAACACCATGCCCGGTACAGTCAATGAGAGCCAACAGTGCCCGGTTGTCATCAACTCGATGAAACCAGTAATAATCTCCTCCAACAATATCTTTGGGTTGCCAGATAATAAAGTGATCCGATAGATAGTGTTGTAAATTTTCTATATGGGGCAGGATGGAGTTCTGAATGGTAGAAGCATATTTAATAGAATCGGTTATCTGTTTATTTTTTTCTGATAGTTCTCTGGTTCTCTCTGCAACCTTGTTTTCCAGTTCCAGGTTGAGTTCTTTGATTTGAGAGGTTATTTCTTTGATAGCCAGCTGATTTTTAACCCGGGCCAAAAGTTCAGATTTGACTGTTGGTTTGGTGATGTAATCATTAGCACCTGTAATAAAGCCGGTTATTAAATCATCAATACGGTTTTTTGCGGTTAAGAGGATAATGGGCAATTCAGTCTGGTTATATTTTTCTCGTAATATTTTACAAACATCATAGCCTGTTAATCTTGGCATCATAATGTCTAATATCACCAGATCAGGCAGATCCCGTTCAATTGTTTCCAAAGCTTCCTGGCCATTTGTGCTCTCAATTACCTGGTATTCATTCTGAATCAGTTGATAGTGTAAAACAGTCAGATTGACCGGCTCATCATCTACAATAAGTATTTTTGCTGTGCTGTTTTCAGAACTTGCAGTCTCTGCTTTCTTTTTTTCAATATTGTTCGGCAGGGTATCCAGCTCCTGAATGAATTTTGAAGTTGTGTGGATTTTGGAAACCTGTTCCTCTACTAAGGTAATAGTGGCAGGATCCATATTGCTTTTGGGAAGTGTAAATGTAAAAGTCGAACCCAGATTTTTTTCAGAATTGACTTTTATTTCACCTCCATGAAGTTCAACCAGTTGTTTGGTAACCGTTAAACCCAAGCCAGTACCTCCATAAGCTCTGGAGGCTGAACCGTCAGCCTGCTGAAAGGATTCAAAAATATGATCGAGCTGGTCTTTTGGTATACCAATGCCTGTGTCGGTAACACTGACTTCAATCATCTCTCCAAGATCATTGGCGCTAATCTTAATCAATCCGGTTTCAGTAAACTTTATTGCATTGCCCACTAAGTTAATCAGAATTTGCTGGATCCGGTTTTCATCTCCCTCTACTGCCGGAAAATCTTCAGGAACTGCATTAATCAATTGCAGATTTTTTTTATTCACCAATGGTTTGGAAATAATGATAACCAGGTCTGTCAGTGTTTTTAAAGAAACAGCTTTATGCTGGATCTGCAGGTCATTGGTTTTCATTTGAGAAAAATCCAGTATGTCATTGACTAAGTTGGCTAACCTTTTACCACTGGAAACAATAAGGTGTAAGGTTTTTTGAGTTTCAAAGGATATTTTTTCTGAAGCATTGCCAATAATAGACTCTGCCAGGCCAATAATCCCATTTAAAGGGGTGCGCAGTTCATGAGAAGTATTGGCCAAAAATTCATCTTTCAGTTTATCTAAAGTGAGCAGTTGAATATGAGCAGTTTCTAGTTCCTGGTGGGTATTAGCAGATCGTTGCGCCATAATAATAGCAAAAGCGAAAACAGTGGCAAGATAGCCTTCGCCAGTGAGTGGATCGAGATTGGTAATTCCAACATATGCAAAAGTACTATAAACAAAACTAATAACTTGAATAAAAATACCAAAGAAAATATGAACAGAATAGGGAGTTTTATTAAGAATTTCTTTAATGTTTAATATTAAAAGATAAAGTACAGAAAAATTGAATAGTAACATGACTAATTGATATAAATATTTAATAAAATAATATATGTGTCCTGATAGGAAGAATTCTACCAAAAGAGATATTAAAAAAAATATATATAAAGCCTCAATTATTCTAATAAAAAACCCTTTCTTTTTATTTAAAAAACTATGCAAAAAATTGATAGTCATTAAATACATTGCTGTTCCACCAATAAAGGTAAATAGGACATAGGACCAATAGACGTCAAAAAGATATAAAGAGAGACCATTATAACCAAAAATGAAACAACCAATACATAGGTTTAATCCAGCAAACCACAAATAGTACTTTTCCTTACGTCTTAGAATAAAATATAATAGATAAAAAATAAATAAAAAAAAGCAGATAAATGACACAAAAGTATGGCGAAATAGAAAATTTACCCATAGTTTTTTGATTTTTTCTATTGATCCGATGTAAATTTGCCCAGTGTATGCTCCCCAGCCATCTAATGAGCCTACTCTTAATGCAAA
>JAKSBL010000104.1 GCA_022361115.1 Spirochaetota bacterium
ATGGATTAGCTTTAGCTGGGATTGAAACCTTTGACCATGTTTTTATACAATGTCGGTTTCCTCATCAAGCTATTGATGTGGAAACCACTAATCAATATGGTTTTGATCCAGGGAATAAAAAAAATGTTTTAGATCAATTTGGAAAAGTCACTGGATTTACTTATGTTCCTGCAAAAGATTATCACAAAAGGAAAACAATAGATTTTAAGAAGATTTATTTTCTGGCATATCAAAACTTAGTCACTTTTGCCTCACAAAAAAAACAGTATCAAAAAGCTGCCCATATTGCTTATATGATAAAAATGGGAAGAAATGATGAAAAAGGTGACACTCTGTTTCAACAATCACTTGATAATTATTTTGCTTATTTTTTTAACCAGAAGCAGTTTTTAGCAGGATTAAATTTTATTAATGCCTGTATTGATGAATTTGGTTTTGTAAATGGATTTAAAGAAAAGAGGTATTCCTTTCTGAGCGGCCTTGTTAACCAGTTTCATGATTTTGAAAAAGGTAATCAAATGGAAAAATACCTGGTTCAACAAAACAATTTGTATGGACAGATAAAAGATGATAAGGCTTTTTCTGATATTTTTTCTTTTTTTATTTTTCGATGGGTAGAATATTTGAATTCCAAACTGGCTTTTGAGTTATCTTTGCAAAAAATTGCTGAATTGAATGAGAAAGTAGATCATCCTGGTACCATTAAATTATTTGAAAATACCCTTTATCATATTCAGGAACATTATGATAAAAAACTGAAGAAATATGATGAAACCGAAAGATTAATGGAAATTGCAATTAAAAAACTGAATTCTTATCAAAGTTCTATCAAAAAGTTTCAAAAATATCATTTCGTTAATCAAATTAATGATTTAAGTGAAAGAAGCCAATATTCTGAAGCCATAAAAATGTGCCAAACTGCCTTACTACAATTTAACCAGGATGACTTTATTCAGCAAATACTGCGAGACTTATATGTCAAATACAGCTTGTTTTTTTATAATAAAAAGGACCTGGAAAATGTAATTAAAGTATCTGAAGAAGGACTGGCTCAATTTCCACAGGATTACACCCTTTCCAATAATTACCAGGCATTTTTAAATAACTTTCTCACAATGGCGATCAATGAAAATAACTTGCCCCGAGCCAGAAAAATAGTGAATCAAGCTTTGCTCAAGTTTCCCAAGAATTCACATTTTATTAAAGTTGATCAGTTTTTATTATCAAAAAACTATTAACTCAAAATTTGAGATTTCTAATACACTATATTTCCCTTTTGGAGATACTGGCTCCATTTTTTTGAATACCCATGAATCTGATTTGTTTTTCCCTGATGATCAACAATTGGCTTATCTTGATTAAACCAATGAAATATCCCGCCATATAAATTATAAACTTGTGAAAAACCAGCCTTTAATAATTTTTCGCCTATCCTTTCACTGCGAAAACCAACAGAACAATAAACAATAATGATTTGATTTTTATCCAAATTTTGAAATTGCTTGATACTAAATTTTTTGTAATTTACTAAAGTTGCCTTTTCTAGATGACTCACCTTATACTCTTCTGCACTCCGTGTGTCCAATAATAAAACATTTTTATCCTGATACAGCCATTGAAAAAGTTGTTCAGGATAAATAAAAGGGACAGTTTCTTTATAAAGAGGATCAAATTGAAGAGTGAAAGAAAAAAAAAGCAAATATATCAGAAAAAAAAGAGTAAAAAATTGATATTTCATGTTATAAATATAACCAAAACTAAGATAGGAGTAAATAGATTGAGTACAATAACAACAAAAAAATCAATACTTTACTTCATTAAAATACCCTATCACTGGAAAATCAAAACCAATAAATGAAGCAAAATTTACAACCCATTGTTCTCAATCAGATCACTTCCACTCCTACACTAGATAAAATTTTAATACGAATGGGATACAATAAACATAAAACTAAGATTTCGAAACAAGAAATCAGTAAAATTGAAAGTGTCATTACTCGGTACCAATATCTTGTCCATTCCAGGGCAGTCTATTTAAGAACGACTGTTCAGATAGAAGATCATTCAATAAAATTTGCTAATATTCATTGGGAGAGTCATAAACTGGCGAAGTTTTTAGCTCATTGTACTGAACTGATTCTCATAGCAGTAACGGCTGGAGATGATTTGATTATTCAAAGAGATAAAGCGATAGAAGAACAGCAAAACTATCAAGCTGTTGTCATTGATGCACTAGCATCTGAAACAGTAGAGGCAGCAGCAGAGTGGCTGCAACATTACTTCCAGCAGTTATTATTAAGAGAACATAAAATTCCTACTCAAAGGCGTTACAGTCCTGGCTATGGTGATTTTTCTTTAAAAGCCCAACAAGACTTTTATCATTTATTAAATCTGGATCAATTTGCTTTAAAACTGACGTCTCATTATCTTTTTATACCAGAGAAAACAATTACAGCAATTATTGGTATTCATCAATAATTATTTCAAATGATTGCCAAAAATTTATTTTCATGATACTATTATTTCATTATTGTAAGGTACATTTAAAAAAATATCTATGAATGATCTTTTTTTAAGAGAAGAATTGTTATTTTATTTATTTTATGATAAATCAAATCTTCAATATGAGCAGAGCAAAGCTATTTTGCTATAAAATCACTGCTTAGTTCATTTTATACCACAAAAGTTTAATTGGGTTACAATACTCAAAGCTAAGATCATTAAGAATATAAAAAATCAAATGGTAAAAAATGTTCATTGAATTTTAATGATGAACTCAGTGATTACGATTTACTTTAAAAGATACAACAAGCGATAAAATAGTATTTACAAAAGAAAACATAAATCAGGAGACTAATATGACTGTACAGGAATTATATCAAAAGATAGAGAAAAAAATACTAATTTTAGATGGTGCTACTGGTACTGAGATGCAAAAAAAAGGAATGCCACAAGGGGTATGCCCGGAAGCATGGGTAGCTGAAAATCCTGATGTATTGATCACAGTGCAAAAGGAATATATACAATCTGGTTCTGATATGATTTATACCTGTACACTTGGTGGAACTTCCTTAAAACTAGCTGAATTTGGTTTAGAAGAGAAAACTTTTGAGCTGAATAAAAAACTGGCTGAAATATCCCGTCAAGCAGCAGGCAAGGATGTTTTAGTTGCTGGTGATATTGGTCCAACCGGGCAATTTGTGGACCCTTTTGGTGAATTATCTTTAGAAGAAGCAATAAATGTTTATAAAGAGCAAGTCAAAGGGTTACTGGCCGGTGGAGTTGATCTTTTTGTTATTGAAACGATGATTGATATACAGGAAACCAGAGCTGCTGTGATTGCAATTAAAGAACTTAGTGATTTACCAATCATCGCCTGTATGACTTATTCGCAGGAGGGCTATACTTTAACCGGAACAGATGCTCAGGCTGCTATTATCACACTACAAAGTCTGGGGGCACATATTGTTGGATGTAATTGTTCAACAGGCCCTGTAGAGATGCTGAAATTAGTAAAAAAAATCAAACCCATTGCCACAGTTCCTCTGTTGGTGAAACCAAATGCTGGGTTACCAAAATTAGTTGATGGTAAAACAACATTTGATATGTCTCCTCAAGAATTTGCTTCATTTGCTGATGACTTTGCTGAAAGTGGAGTTAATTTATATGGCGGATGTTGTGGAACTGCTCCAGCCTATATTAAAGAGATCAGTCAGAAACTAGCTGATAAAAAGCCGGTTTTACATCAAATTAAACATATTGCTGCTCTTTCGTCCTCTCGTAAAGCCGTGTTTCTCGATCGTCAGGGCCCAGTGAAAATTATTGGGGAAAGAATTAATCCAACTGGTAAAAAAAAGTTTCAGGAAAAATTACGTGCAGGTAAATTAGATGATGTCAAGAGATTTGCAGTTGAGCAGGAAAAATCAGGGGCAGATGTTTTAGATGTAAACATGGGAACTTCAGGTATAAATGAAGAGGAAATGATGATCAAATCTATTCGTCTTCTGTCAATCTGTACCAGCTTACCTTTAGTTATTGATTCTTCTCATCCTGAAGTGATTGAAAAAGCCCTTCGTTTTTATCCAGGCCGTGCATTAATTAACTCAATATCTGCTGAAAAAGCCAAGTGTGATCGATTATTAAAAATTGCAGCTGATTATGGTGCTATGTTTATTACTTTACCTTTAACCGATAACAATATTCCAGCAACTAGTGCAGAACGGATTGAAGTTGTTGAAGGTATTTATAAAAAAGCCTTACAATATGGCCTTTCCAAGGAACATATGGTAATCGATGGCTTAGTCTTAACCATTTCTTCCAATCAGGCAGCAGCTATTGAAACACTTAAATTTATTAATTGGTCAAACAATATGTTTGCCTGCAATACTGTTTGTGGACTTTCTAATATCTCTTTTGGAATGCCTGAAAGAAAATGGATCAACACTGCTTTTCTGGCAATGGCTGTTTCTAAAGGCTTATCTATGGCAATTGCTAATCCAAATGATCCAATCTTCATGAATATTAAGTATGCATCTGATGTTTTAGCAAATCATGATAAGGGTTGTAAACATTATATTGAACAGATGACCATCAATCCTTCTTTAGTCATAGAACAGCAGATTGATGGAGAAATGAAAAAAGCAGAAAAAAAACAATCACACCAAAAAACTGCCTTTGATTGTGTATTAGAAGGAGACCTGGATATTATTGAAAATATTGTCCAGGAAGAATTAAACAAAGGTCGAAAAGCAGATGATATTGTGAATGAGGATTTAATCCCCGCAATTAATAAAGTGGGAGAGCTGTATGATAAAAAAATCTATTTTCTCCCTCAATTGATTTCCAGTGCAGATACCATGAAAAAAGGGTGTACCTATTTAGAACCTTATCTTAATCAGGATACTGAAGATCAAAAGAAAAAAGCTAAAATTATCTTGGCAACAGTTGCCGGTGATATCCATGATATTGGTAAAAATATTGTAGCTATTATGTTAAAAAACTATGGGTATGTTGTGATAGATTTAGGAAAAGATGTGGATGCAGAAACAATTGTCAATAAAGCAATTGAAGAAAAAGCACAAATTATTGGACTATCCGCTTTGATGACAACTACTATGATTGAAATGAAAAATGTTATCCAGCTAGCCAAGTCAAAAAATCTGGATATCAAATTTATGCTTGGCGGAGCTGTGATAACTGCAGAGTATGCTGCTGAAATTGAAGCAGATGGTTTTGCAAAAGATAGTGTTGAAGCAGTTAAGCTAGCTCAAAAACTACTAGAATCTTATTAAAAGGTTCACTTTATTTAATTATTTGGTTCCGTATAATCGGTCGCCGGCGTCTCCTAAACCTGGGAGAATATATTTATGGTCATTAAGGCTTCTGTCAATATTTCCAGTATAAATATCTACATCAGGATGTGATTTTTCCAGGGTTTCAATACCTTCTGGTGAAGAAATAATGGTCAAAACCTTAATATTTTTGTAACCTTTCCGTTTTATTAAATCTATCGTAGCAATTAATGAACCTCCCGTTGCCAGCATGGGATCAATAATATAAAAGATTGGTTTACTTAATTTTTCTGGTAATTTTTCATAATATTCTACTGGTTTTTTTGTTTCAGGGTCACGATACATTCCTACAAATCCAACCCGTGCATTAGGTATCAATCTTAGACAACCATCCATCATACCTACACCTGCTCTTAAAACAGGAACGATAACAATATCATTGACTAAAGCTTTGCCAATGGTTGTTTCTAAAGGGGTTTCTACTTCAATGTCTTTTATTTCAATGTCAGCCAGAGCTTCATATAGTATTAACATAGTAATTTCGTCAACTAAATTACGAAATTCCTTATAATGAGTATTTTTGTCTCTTAATACAGTTAATTTGTGCTTGAGTAAAGCATGTTTACTTTCATAAATCATGAATTTTCCTTAATGTTTTTAAATATTATACAAGATTATTGAAAAAAAAACAGAAAAGAATATAAGTTTTTAACCAATCAGTTTTTTCACTTCATCAATGAGATTATTTCGATCAAATTGTGATTTAACAATGAAAGCATCAGCTCCTAAGTTTTTACCTGCTTTTTTTGTCTTTTCATCTTCCTGAGTAGATACAATGATAATGGGAGTATGAGTAAATTGTTTTGCAGATTTGACTTTTTTAATCATTTCTAAACCATTCATTCTTGGCATATTAATGTCTGTAATGATTAAATCACATTGAGAAGTTTTTAATTTTTGAATAGCATCAATTCCATCACTAGCTGTAATGACTTTATAATTTTCTAATTCTAAAATTGATTTCTCAATTTCCCTGGTATGTAGCGAATCATCTACAACTAATATGGTTTTATCAGTCTGAGTATTTTGGGTCTTACTTGAAGTATGAACGGCATGCCCCACATTTCTTATTTTATCGATTAGACCAGGTATATGTAAAATACAAATGAGATTAAAGGTTTCATCAAAAACAATTCCTTGAATACAACGAATTTTTTGTAAATTTCTGGGTAGAGGTTTAAATATCAATGAAGTATACTCGACAATTGATTCAATAGCTATGCCAATTAATTCATTATTTGCTTCAGTAACAATAATGAAATTATGTTGTATTTCTTTTTCTTTTTTTAGTTTTAAAACTGTAGATAAATCAAATAAAGGGATAATTTTATTCCGGTATTTAAAGACTCTATTATTCATGAGCTCCAGTTTATCTTGATCCTTAAGAATAACAATTTCTTTGACAAATAAAGAAGGAATTAAGAATTTTTTATTGTGTTCTTCCACAAAAAAGCCTTCAACCGTAGCTAAGGACAGAGGGAGATACAAAATAAACTCTGTTCCTTTACCAGTTTCACTGTTAAGAGTAATTTTACCTTTGATTTTTTCAATATTGGTTTTTACTATATCTAAACCAACTCCTCGTCCCGAGAGTTTGGTGACTTGATCAGCTGTGGAAAAACCAGAAGAAAAAAGAAAATTAGTCAATTCTTGTTCACTCATTTGATTGACTTGTTCTGGATTTGCCAGTTTTAAACGGAGAGCTTTTTCCTTAATTTTTTTAAAATTTAAACCACGTCCATCATCTTTAATTTTAATAATAATATTACCACCTTCATGAAAACAATGAATGGTAATAGTTCCTGCCCTTCTCTTTTTATCCTTTTCCCTTTCATCCGGCATTTCAATACCATGATCGACTGCATTTCTAACAATATGAATAATGGGATCATTAATTTTTTCCAAAATTGCTTTATCAATTTTTACATCAGAACCAATTAGTTGAAAATCTATTTCTTTGTTCAATTTAATTGCATTATCATGAATCATTTTTTCTAAAGAACTTAAAATCATTTCTAAAGGCAGCATTCTTAAACCAAAGATGTTTTCCTGAAGTTTAAATGCTACTCTTTCTTGTAGTGACGTTTTTTCAAAAAAGTTTTTTTTCACATTTTTTATATTTTTTAAAAGTTCTTTATCAATTTGCTGGATTTGAGATAAATGGGTTAATTTTTTTGATTCATTTAAGTCACCAAGCATAGCTTGTAAATACTCAATTTTTTCTTCTAAGGCAATGATTGATTCTCCGTCTTTTTTAAACTGGAATTGTTTGATGATGAGTTCATTAATCATTTGAATCATCTTATCAATAGTAGAAATCTTAATCCGAATTGAATCCGGTGCTGGACCTTGAGTTAAGGGTTGAATGATTTGGGCTGTTTCCTTTTCTTCAGCCTCTGCAAAAGGAGTTTTGATGTTTTCAATTTTAAATGGTTTATTTAGACAGACAAATTCACAAGCCTCAATAAAATCATCAATAAAGAAGGTATCGGTTTTTTCTTTATTGATATACCTTCCGCCATATTTTAAATAATCTGTGCCAATAAAAATTAATTGAATAATCTGGGAACTAACAGGTACACTTTGTTCTTTTAAATGCTTAAAGACATTTTCCATACTATGAGATAACTTTTCCATATTAGGAAAATCAAGCATACCTGATGTTCCCTTAACTGTATGTAAGGAGCGCGCTATGCTATTTAATAACTCTTCATTATCAGGATTTTTCTTTAGATTGAGTATTCCCTTATCAATGGTTTGAATATTATCGCCCAATTCTTCTAAATATTCTTTTATATAGTCTTCTCTGTTAAATCCCATCTGATAACTTCCTTTAAATTTTTAAAAGAAATACAATAGTCAGTTGTTTATGTTTTATATCAATTTATTTTTTAATTCTTTTAACATTTTTTCACACATTGCCAGGAAATATTTTTCACTAAAACCTTCAATCAAGAAATGATAATCAGGAGATTCTGGTTTTTTAACTTTTAAAATAGCCTGACACCTTTCTAGTTCCCGAAGGGCTTTACCAGGTTTTAGCAGGAAAAATATTTTACCTAAATAAAAATGAGCAAGCCAGAAATCTTGATTATGATATAATGATCGGTTATAGTTTCTTATAGCATTAAGCGCATCACCCTCTTGATAACAAATTGTTGCTTTTAAATAACAACTGATATCTTTAGCCGGAAAATTTTGATCTAGAGAATCAATTAATGCTAATGCTTCTACAAAATCAGAATCATTGATATATTCAGTAATTTTTACCAGCTGTTGAGCTATATCATTGTTCTTATCAGTGATCTCCTTTTTTTTACCATTTGCGATATCAAGAATAGTAAAAATATTTATTTCCTGATTTTCTTTCAGTGCTTGCTGGTGCAGTTTTTCTAATTCATCTTCCTGATTTTCATAATCTTCTAAATCTATTTCCCAATCTAGATCTTCATTTTCAATAACCTCTAGTTTAGGAGGATTTATCATGGGAGTATCCACAATTTTTTGAAAGAAATAGATATCTTTGTATTCCTTTAGTTTTAAATTGGTGTGATTCAACATATGGGTCTCTGTACAGGATAAAAATAAAAAGCCATTCGGTATCATTTTTTCACGAACTTTACTAAGAACAAATTTTTTTTCAGAATCATTCATGTATATAAGGGTATTACGAAAAAAGACTAAAGCAATATCATTGGGAATAATAGAAAAATCATCCTTATAGAGATTGAGTGGATTAATTTGAATTTTATCTTGTAATTCTTGAGAAAGATGCCATTCTGCTCCTTTTTTTTCTCCATATCGATCTAATAAGTAATGAAAATAACTTCCATCATCCCGAAAAGAATTTGATCGATATATACCATTTTTAAAATGAGCTAAGGCCTGCCGGTCCAAATCAGTGCCATATAAAAAAAAATCAGCACCAATAATTTTTTTTAAAAAAT
>JAKSBL010000066.1 GCA_022361115.1 Spirochaetota bacterium
AAATTGCCTCATCAGGAAAATGGCCGGCTAGATTGGTTAGTTACCGGAGATGCACTCAGTAATCGACTCATCCTCCAATCCAATCAACAAGACCGATTTTTAGAACATCATGCTGATTATCCCCACTACTTTCAAAGCCTGGAAAAAATAAAAACATTTAAAGGATTCATCATACCTGCTCATGATCGCCCTTTTCATTCAGAAACTCTGGAAAGTATTCGTCAGCGAATTTTTGATGTTACTACATTAAAATCAGATTGCAATAATTAAAACTATTGTATTTCTTTCTATCTTTATTGATTTATATTTTCTGCTATTTACTTTTCACAATTTTATGCTATATATAATAAACCTATTAAGCCGAATGTTGAGTTTTAGCTTAGCACTGATTGATAAGGGTTAAAAGTTATTTTTCTACCTCATTAGGTAAAAAAATACCAGTTTGTCCTTAAAAATCAGTATTAATGAAAACTCGACATTCAGCCTATTAAAAACTGAGGATATTATGAATAGATATGCTATTGATTTTTCTAAATTAAATGGTTTAGTACCGGCTGTCGCTCAGGACTATCAGACAAAAGAGATCCTCATGGTTGCTTTTGTGAATGAAGAAGCTTTTGAACAGACAGTCAAAACAGGAAAAGCCACATATTGGTCCAGATCACGTCAGGAAATCTGGTGTAAAGGAAATACATCTGGTAATTTTCAAAAAATTAAAGACATCTTAATAGATTGTGATAATGACTGTTTGGTATATCTTGTTGAACCAATGGGAAAAAAAGCGGCCTGTCATACAAATCGCCGTTCCTGCTTCTACAGGCACTTTGTTAATCAACAATGGGAAGATAATGGTATTCCAATTATGGATTAAGGTAAACGGATTCCTAAATCTTTTCGGATAAAATGATTATTTCCCGGTTGTAAATATCTTATTTGATATTCCTGAAACGAAGGAGAGGAGTGGTGTTTTTTTGTCAAATAATGGATAATTTTTTTCTGTGCTGCAAGCTGAAAATTCCTTTTGGCACAAAGACATAGCAATACCAGGTAATTAGGCTGTTTTCCTCTCTTTTCTATGAGCTCATCAACGATTTTTTTACATTCATTTGTATTCCCTTCATAATAATGTAATCCTGCCAACAAATAAGTAAAATAAGGGTGATCAGGTGCAATTTTTTTTAAAAAAAACTGAAGAGTATGGATTGCCTTATCAAATTTATACATTTTAGCTAAAATAATCGTTTGATAGATCTTTGATCGCTTAAATTGAGGATGAGTTTTTTCCATTAGTTTGGCGATTTTATAAGCACTATAATATTTATTTTTTTTATAAAAAATATTCATTGATTTGTACTGTGCTGGCAAATATAATGGATTTAATAAAAAACTTTTCTTAAGAAAATGAAAACTTTTCCGCTGATCTTTTAGTTTCAAATATGCTTCGCTAACTAAAAAATAAGTCTGGTCATTTTTTTCCGGACATTTATCTAAAATATCAATTGCTTCCTTTGCAAAACCCTGTTTTAAAAGGAAATAACTATAATAATAGACTACAGTAATATCATCGGGGCGTAAGTGATAAATCTTTTTTAAATAATATAAAGCTTGATGATATAATTTCCTTTTAAGGAATAAATCAACTAATTCATTAAGGGTATATTGATCATCCGGAATGAGTTGATACAATTTATAATAATACTGGACTGATTTGTCTATATTTCTCTTTTTCATATGATATATAGCCGTAGCTTCAACAAACATTGGGTGATCGCTAAAAGTTTTTAATAACTTTTCAAACATCTTATGAAACTGTATTGGTTTCCCAGCATTAATAGCAGAATAGAAATAATAAAGATCTGTTTTTGAATTCCCCACATATTGTTGAATAAAATTTTGAGCAATAGAATAACAACGATCATACATTTTATGATTGATCAGAAGTAATAAATAAGCATTATTTATAGTTGTATGTTGAATACTGATCTGAAAGATTTTTTGGTAACAATTAAAAGCTTTTTTTAAGTGGCCAGTTGCTAATCGTGATTGAGCCAGGCAAAAAAGCAGCTGTTCATCATAATGTTTTCTTTGATAAAGCTGCAAAAAAAGGGGAATTGCTTCTTTATACTTTTTATTTTTATATAATGTAAAAGCTAATATTTTTTTAAAACCTTCATGTCCCCAGGATTGTATTTCAATGCCAAATTTTTTTAAATGATTTTCTAATTTTGCCAGGTCATCAGTTTTATGATAAAGATATGCTAATGATAAATTAAGTGGTTCATTACGGGGAAAAATGTTATGTAGCTTTTCAAAATACACCTTAGCTTTATGATATGATTTTTTTTCTATTAACAAAGAGCCCAATTGAAAATAACTGGGATAAGCATGAGGATTAATATCAATGGATGCTAAAAAAAATTCTTCAGCTGATTGATAATTCTGTTGATTATAATGTTCATTTCCAAGGTTAAAGAAAACGGCAGATAGAACTAATTTAACCTTAGACTTTTTCATTAAGCTTTCTGGACATTTTAATAAATAGTTATGACTTTCTATAAATCGGTTTTCATTATAATGAATTAATGCAATAAAAAAGTTGATAAATGGATATTGTTTAGCAGATTGGCTAAAATAATAGAGAGCTGAAGAATAATCCTTTAATCCTAATAAAGCCCTCCCACGATAATAATTGACTTTATATTTCATCCTGTTTTTTTGTTGACAGATTTGAAAAAAGTGTTCAGCTAATTCATACTGTTTTAATAACAGGTAAATTCTACCTAGATAATAAAAAGTAGGGTTATGAGCTGGTGTATGCTGAAGTTGTTTTTTAAAATAAAGAAGTGCATCAGGATAAGCTGAATTTTTAAATAATAATACTGCTTTATAATAATTAGAAAATATTTTTCTCATTTTTATCTTTAGATAATTTTTTAAAAGATGGAATCATTTGTAAAAATAAAATTTTTTTGGTGTTTGCAAAAAGTAATGTTTATAAGATGTACCTAACTAACAATTATTAGAAGTAATGAAATTTTTACAAACACCTCGATTATATATTAATATAAAATGGGATGCAATTATTAAAAGACGATATTTATATTGTCAATCCAGCTTGAATAATATCATCAATTTTTTTTATTTCATTTAGGCTGGTTTCTGTATTCTCCAGCAAACTCACCCCGACTATCTGATGATTTTGTTTTATTTTATCAATGAGTAATTTTACTTCTGCAATAGACAATCCATTTAGAGCAGGACATTTAACATTTTTATATTCTTGAGGATCTAAAACATCCAAATCAATATGAATGTAGGCAAAAGTTTTATTTTTTAACCTTCTGAATTGATTTACTAATTCGACAGATATTGATTTTTTATCCCTTAAGATTGGGATTTGATTATTTGCAATAAAATCAGCTTCAGGAGGATCTAAATCCCGGACACCAACCAGAACTACCTCATCTATGGATAAGCGATTTGTGTAAAAAGCAATCTCATTATCAGGTATAGATTCTAATAAAAATCTCAAAGGCATTCCATGAAAATGTTTACTTGGTGAACTGGCGGGAGTATTTAAGTCACCATGAGCATCCAGCCAGTAAACTGCCAGATTTTTATAAGTTTTCTTTAAATAGGAGAGAATTGATACTTCTACTCCACAACCTCCGCCAATAGTAAAAATCTTTTCTGGGTGTTTTTCCATAAATACCTGATTGACCTTTTGCATTTGTTGTAAAATAACATCAAAACCTAAAATGTCATTTTTGATTTCTGTGTTTTCATTTAAAATGATTTCAATATCAGTCACCTCAACTTCTGATCCAATATATTCTTTAAGTGCTTTTGTTCCAAAAAACAGCTCTTTAGTATATCCTGAACATTGCCACTGGGGAAAAAATAAATTTAATTTACTTGCTACTTTCATAAATTGACCTCTTATGAGTAATATAATATTATAAAAGAAAAAACCAGGCTACTTAAAAGTCACCTGGTTAATAAAATTAAAGTAGAAATGAAGGAAAACATAAAGAAAGAAATGAAACAACAATTATTCCTTGACACTTCCAGAGAAGAGTCCCTGGATAAAATACTTCCCTAAAAAGATATAAATTAAAAGAATCGGCAGGCCAGCCATAAAAGACCCTGCCATGGGAAGATTCCAGCTAACTGCCTGGCCGCCAGCTAACTGTGCTAATCCGACTGTAATCGGATTTGCCTCAGCTCTGGTTAATGTTATTCCCCATAAAAATTCGTTCCATATTTGTGTGGACTGCCAAATAATAACTACAACAAATCCAGGTGTTGATAAAGGAAAAATGATATGTCGAAAAATTTGAAAATAACCAGCACCATCAATTTTAGCAGACTCTAAAACCGAATAGGGTATTTGATCATAGAAATTTCTAAAGATTAAAGTTACAATAGGGATCCCATATACTACATGAGCTAAGACAAGTCCAGTGATGGAACCATATAGCTGTAAAAATCTTAAAACTCTAAAAAGAGGGATTAAAATAATCTGATAAGGGATAAACATACCGAAAAGAATTAATGAAAAAATGAGATCACTTCCCTTAAATTTATTTTTGAAAATACATAGCCATTTATTGAACCCAAAAAGGCAGAAATGAGGGTTGCTGAAACAGTTAAAACCACACTATTAAAGATATTTTTTCGCAGCAATAAAAAAGCATCACTAAAACTCTGCCAATGCAATTTAGACGGCAATTTCCAGGCAGTTAATAGGTTAATTTCATCCGGGCTTTTTAAAGCTGTTATAAAAGCCATGTACATTGGTACTAAATAGAGAAAAGCAAAAAAAACCAGGACAACATATAAGATTATTCTTTTATTGGTAATTTTCATATTATTAGCTCCTTGACCGGTATGAATGCACAAGATAAGGAATAATAAAGGTGGCAGCTAATAAAAAGAGAATCACTGCAATAGCAGCACCAACTCCAAAATTATTTGCCCGGAAGGTAGTTAAATACATATTAATAGACGGGTGTCCTGTATTGGCATTATCCGCACCAGCCATAGCAAAAATCAAATCAAACATTTTTAAGGAAATATGAGCTAAAATAATAATTGCACTTAAGGTTATTGGTCTGACATTGGGAATAGCAATTTTCCAATAATAGGTAAATTCATTAGCTCCATCAATTTTTGCCGATTCTTTTATGCTGACTGGTAAACTTCTTAATCCTGCCAGATATAAAGCCATGGTATAACCAGCATACTGCCAAATACTGGCAATAATGATTCCTACAGTTGCCAGGTTAAACCCATGTGGTTCCTCAAAAGGTAAAATAGGAGGCAACACCTTGTGAAACACAAAGATATATAGTAACGAAAATCCTAATATTACTAAATAAATAGTAATTTTCTTTTTGTTTTTTACTTTTTTTCGAAGATTTAGCAACAATAATATAAAAATCGATATTGCAACTAAAAAAAAGAAGATTTGAATGATATTTTGCCAGTTAAAATTAAAAATAGATTCTCTGGAACTGGTCCATAAAAATTTTATTTTATTCAGTCCAAAAAATGTGGGCACCACATTGAATCCTCCATTTGGTGCTAATAGCCAACGCCAGATAGTTCCGGTAACAATAAAAGATAAAGCCATAGGATATAAAAAAACTGTTTTAAAAAAACTATCTCCTTTAAGTTCTCGATCAAGAAAAATAGCCAAAAGTAATCCCAAAACGACTGTTCCAACTAAAAGGAAGATACTGTAATATATGGCATTGATAAAATCTTGACGAAAACGAATCTGGATAATACCAGTAAATAGTTCTTTATAATTGGCCAGACCAATGAAATTTATTTCTGGATTTTCTGCCATACTAGCACTTCGACCCCAATCAGTCAAAGAGATGAAGATTGTATTGCCAATAAATCCATAAATAAATACTCCAACCAAAATAATTGAGGGTAAAATTAATAAGATTGAAATGATTTTATCTTTATCTCTTACCCAATTGATTTTTTTGATCATATTTATCCCTTTTAATAAAAGGAGGGAAGTGAATTCCCTCCTTATTTAAAAAAATTACTTATTAGTTAGTTGAAATACCATTTTGAATAGCAATCGCCTGAGCAGCACTTGCAGCTTGTTGAGGATTTCTACTCTTTAAAAACATTTCCATAACAGTTGAAAAATCATTCATAAAGCCTTCATTTGCAGTAACCCCATGGGCTAAACTGCCAACAATCCGATTCATAGAAAAGTCTTTTGCTGCAGACTGTAAGTAACCATTGTATTTAGATAGATCACTGTCCGTTCGTGCTGATATAGAGCCTTTTAATGGATTAAAAGCATCAGAACCTTCTTTTGAACCACAAACTTTTAACCAAGCCAAAGTAGCAGCATGGTTTTTTCCGCCTTTTGGAAAACCGAAACTATCTGATAAGAACATAAATACTCCGGAATTACCAGGAGGTGTTGTCCAGCCGTAACCTTTACCTGGTTCTAATTTTAGGGTTGTAGACATATATCCAGCAGCCCAGTCGCCCATAACATTAAATGCAGCTTGTCCACTAATAACCATATCAGTAGCTTGTTGCCAGGAAAGAGAAGCAGCATCATCGTTGGTATACTGCAGAATTTTTCCAAAAACTTCCCATACTTTTACAGCTTTCGGATCAGCAAAAGATAGCTGGCCATTCCAGAGTTTTTCATAATCATCAGCACCTAATACTCCTAAAGCAACACTTTCCCATAAATGATTACAGGTCCAGGTTGTAGCTAAAGCTAGAGGAACAATACCCTTTGCTTTCAGTTTTTCTGCAGTTTGAAAAAACTCATCCCAGGTCTTAGGAGGAGTGACTCCCCATTTTTCTAAATTAGCAGGTACATGCCACATCACATTTGATCGATGGATATTTACAGGCACTGACCAAATACCTTGATCTGTTCCTAGGAGTTTAATCAAATCTTCTGGAAAAACATCAAACCAACCTTCTGCTTCGTATAAAGGAGTAAGATCCAGCATACGACCAGCAGTAACCCAGGTACCAATTAATTCCTGTCCAGCATGAACCTGGAAGGAACTGGGAGGATCACCGCCAAGCATTCTTGTTTTTAATACAGCTTTAGCATTAACTCCAGACCCACCAGTAATAGTAGCATTAATGACATTCACATTTGAGTTTTTCATTTTGTAAACATTAATTAATGCTTCTAATGCCGGCCCTTCATCACCTGCCCACCAGGAAAAAAGTTCCAGATCACCAGATGGTGTTTCACTGGTTAACTTTACTTTTTCAACAGCCATGGTCTGTGTACTAGATTTCTTTTTTTTCTTCTTAGAAAACCAGCTTGTTAAGACTAGAGAAACCAGCACAGTAATAGCCAGAATGATTAACATTTTTTTCAATGTCTTTTTCATATAGTCCTCCTTTAAAATTATACTTTATTTTTAATAGTTTTCTCTGATTACAAGAAAACAAAAAAGTATCTTAATTAATTTAATTAATTAACTATACAGTAATCTAAACGGAAAATCAAGTCTAAATTGATAAATAAACCTTTTTTAGTATAATAATTAGTAATTTTTTTTGAACTAAGATAATGAACTATTATTTGTTGTAACCGATAACTCATATCATTCCTTACCTTGATGCATGATAAAGAAATGGAAAAAGAGAATTGATTAATAGGCTGAATAACGAGTTTTCTTTAGTAAAGGTTTTCAGGTTTTAAAGGGTGTTTTTCTATCTCATCAGGTAGAAAAATCTCTATTTCGTCTTTAAAAATCAAAATTAATGAAAAACTCGACATTCGGTTTAATAACTTTATATACAAAAATTATAAGCAATTTTAAGGATATGTCGAGATATTTCTTAGTAAAAAAAATAAATAAAAAAATCCCTTCCAGATTATTTCTGTTTCGGGGGAGAAATGAAATAAACCTTCAGGGAACTTTTTTATTTATCCGGGCTCGTTATTTTTTAACTTTTGAATTTAATTCTAAATCCAAAATAAATTCAACTTCACCCATAGAAAGATTTAAAGTTTTAGCAATATCATCAATTGTCCAGCCCTGGGATTGCAATTGAAGAACCAATTCTTTACGAGATGCTTCATCATTGAGTTTTTCTTTTAAAGCAGGAGTTTCGGATGTTTTATTCATTAAAGAGCTTAAAAGTTTTATTTTTCTATCTGTTTCGATATTCAGGTTTTCTATTTGAGTTTCTGCTTTCACCAGCCATTCACGGATTTTATTAATTGATTCGGTTCTGATTTCTAAATCCTCAATTAAGTTATCCATTTGATTAAATTTATGAATAACATCCATGACCTTTGCTTCGGATTTTGTAATAATATTGGCATTCTGTTCAAATGTTTTAAAGCTCTTTTCAAATGTATCCTTTTTAAACTCCAAATCATTAAATTTTTTGGTGAGCATAGTATATTTCATTTCCAGGTTTTCTGAATGTCCTTTAATCATATTAACCGATTGAATTGTAGCCTTTAACTCAGTCTGTTTAGAATCCATACTATCAATATTTTTATCTACTTCTGCACAATGCTGCGAAATAATATTGACTTTACTTTCTAAATTCACCAGCATATCTTTCGAAGTTTTGATCATTTCAACTTTTTCTTCAGCATTGTGACTGATTTGTTTTAGTTCATTAAGCATTTGTTCAATATTTTCAACTTTTTTCTTATTATTGAGAATATCGATGTATTTTGTATTGGTATCTTCTGCTGTTTGATTGATTCGCATCATCTTCTTTTCTAATTCAGTTATTTCAAGGCGATGTTTATGGATATCCTCGATTTGCTCTTTCATATCAGCAATATCTGAATTCAGTTTTTCTTTTATCGTATTTACTTTGTCAATCATGCCAGCAGACTTTTCAAATCGTTTAATTTCATTTTCTATATCAATAATTCGTTTATCTAGTGCATTAGCATGTTCTAAATAACGAGCAGTAAAACGATCATCAATCTGTTTCATATTTTGTTGAATTTTGGTATACTCTTTTTGAAAATACCCTTTTGCATCATCTAGTTTCATATCCAAAATATTTTGAATTCCTTGCTGTCCATTAGCAATATGAGTTTGTAGATCTACATCTATACTACTTTTTAATTCTGATAAACGGTCAACCATATGAACATATTGATTTTTTAAATCTTCCATTTTTGATTGATTTTCTTCTAACATCTCTTCCATTTTATCTTGATATTGTGAATTAATCTGTAGCATTTTTTCATCTAAGTCTGTAATATGATCATGGTATCTTTGATCAACTTCTGTCATTTTTGCTTCAAGCTGTTCATTTAATAAATTGGTTTTGTCATTAAATTTTGTAATAATTTTTTCATCTAATAATTCCATATTTTGTTGAATATCAGATAATTCATTTTTATATTCATTTATTTTCCGAATGGTATCGGTTTCTAAAATACGGTACTGCTCATTCAGTTCTCCCCTGCCCTGTTCAATTTTGCTTTCAATTTCTAAATCAATCTTATTTCTTAATGCAGTAAGATTTTCATTGAGTTGATAAAATTTTTCTTTAAACCCTTTTAATTGTTCTGAACTATCTGAGTAAATACTTTCAGAACGTTGGAAAAAATCACTTTCAATATCTTCTAATTTTTGTTGGAATTTGTTTTCAATTGCATCTGTCTTGTCATAAATATCAGTAATATGCATTCGATATTTTTCACTAAACATGGTCATTTTTGTTTCAAATCGTTTATCCACATCATTTAGCTTATCATTGATCTGTTGATCTACTTTAATATTGATGCTTTGAATATTTTCTTTGATCTGTGTTAGTTTTTCATTAAATTCAGTAATGTTCTGTTCCGTATCAGCCTCAAAGGTTTCAATAATTTGAATATAATTATCTTTATTATTGATGATTTCCTGCTCTAAGTCATTAATTTTATCACCTTCAATGGTGACTTTACTATCTAAATCTGCAAGTATTTGCTTAATTTTATTTTGGAACAGGACTATCTCATTTTCCATATCTTCACTTTTACCCAACATATCAATTTTAAATTCATTGAGTTTACCATCAATCTCATCCTCAATATGCTGTTGTTTCACCCTGATTTCTGCTTCCAGTTGCTGCCCTTTACGGATCATGTTTTCCTGCAATATCTGTGATTTATCCACTAACTCATCTTCAACAGATGTTAATTTGTTTTCCACTTCTTGATATTTGAATTCAAATTTCTGACGCATATCTTCGGTACGGCCATCAGCTTCATTGGATAATTGCAGGAGAGAGGCATTTATGGAAGTTAATTGTTTTTCTTTTTCACTGGCAATAAAATCCCGCATTTTTGCATTTTGATAATTCATTTCTTCTTTAATTTTGGTGATCTCGTTAGATAAATTGGTAGCAAATTGGTTTTTTTCTGCATCTATTTTTTCTAATAAGAGTGCCAGATCCTGATTTAGTTTTTCATTAATGGATTGATAAGAGGATTCTAAACTAGATATCTCTGAGTCCATTTTTTGATTCATATCTACAATATTCTTATTAAAGTCATCATTAAGCAGTTTTTGTTTTTCTTTAATTAATGACATAATTTGCTGCATATCTTCTTTAAAGTCTTCAAATTCGGTCTTCTTAACGATGAACTCATTATTTAAAGTTTCTACTAATTTTTGTGATTCGTCATATTTAGCCAATATATTGTTTTGATGTTCTTCAATGCGGTGATCCAGGTTGCTCTCATAAGTATTGATTTTTTCATCTGTATACTGACGAATTTCCTCTAAAGATGCTTTGATTTCATTAAATGCTTCTAATTCCAGTTTTTCACCTAACTCATTTACATTATTGATATGTAAGTCAAATTCTTCCCGTTTGCTTTCCAGATTTCCTAAAATATCTGATTTTAACTGTTCCAGATACTTTGATGAGTCATTAAGAAAGTTCTCAAAATGGATCACTTTTTTATCAGTTGTATCTGCTGCTTTTTGATAATTCTGATAAATGGATTTATATTTTTTTTCATATTCACGGAAGGTATTGATGATATTATTTCTTGCTTCATTTTTTAAATGCTCGTGAATCTTTAGTATTTTAGCATTGAGTTTAGTATAATTCTCTTTTAGATCAAGAGTATATTTATCTTTTTCTGCAGTGAGTTTTTTAGCAATATTCTCTGAAAAATCCTGTGCTCTTTCCTCTAAACGGATTACATAGGATGAATAATCTTTAATTTTGTTCTCCAGACTTTTTTGCAGTTCATTTTCAATGGTTTTCATTTCCTGTCTGGTATCAGCTAGTTTATCTTTGTATGTACTTTCCAGTTTTAATAATTCTTCCTCAACTCTTTCAAAAAAGCCTTCTTTTAAAGTCAAGACATTGTCTTCAATTTTTGTTAAATCATCTCTAATTTCTTCAGAATTATGTTTAAAATTTCTTTGCTGTTCTTCAGTAAATTCTGACAGTTCGTTTTTGGTTTTTAAAAGATCAGTTTTAAATTGCTGATTAAAATCATTGATATCATTTATCAGATCGTGTTTAGTCGTTTCAAATTCATTTTTAAAAATACTGATATCAGATTTTACCTGTTTTATTTCAGAAAAAGTACTTTTAATTAATTTTTGAGTATTTTTATTAAAATCTTTTGTTTTTTTAATTTCAGAAAACTGTTCATTAATGATTTTAAACTGACCTTCCAGTTGAAGTACTTTTTGAAAATAATGGTTAATTTTTTCTAATTCTTTTTCTATTGAAAGCCTGGAAAAACGTTTCTCCATAGATTGTATAGCACTATCCATCTCTTTTAAGAGTGTGCTCCCTTTTTGATAAGAATCAGTAATCCCTGTATTGGTTTGATTTAATTGATGGTACTGTTCCCTAACAAAATCCTCAAAATCTTTAGTTGCGTTTTTTGCCAGCTTATGAATTTTTTCAAAACTGCGATTGTTTCTATCTAAATAGCGTAGTCCCAAAACTACTGCTGCAGATAAAGAAACAGAAATCAAGATTGTTATAATAGATAACATGACTTTCCCCCCGGAAAAATTACTAAATATTCAAAATTTTATTTTTTTATCCCAGTTCATTTTTTTATATCAAATTAAATGATATCTGTAAATTATACCTATCCTTACAAATCAATATATTATGATGATCACACACTTTTCATTTTTTAAAACTTTACACGACTTAATATGAAATAAACTCTGTTGTTAATGGATATCTTACCGTTTTTTACTTAACTCCAGATCTAAAATAAATTCTACTTCACCAATAGAAAGATTTAAAGTTTTAGCAATATCATCAATTGTCCAGCCTTG
The DNA here is from genome assembly GCA_022361115.1 of Spirochaetota bacterium. Lineage (GTDB taxonomy): Bacteria > Spirochaetota > GWE2-31-10 > GWE2-31-10 > GWE2-31-10 > JAKSBL01. The sequence continues at coordinate 12,300 of JAKSBL010000066.1, forward strand.
ACTTTGTAATTGCATGATCAATTCTTTTCGAGAAGCATCATCTTTCATTCTTTCTTTTATAACCGGACTTTCGACTGTTTTAGTGGCTAATGATTCTAAGAGACGGATTCGTTTATCTGTTTCATAATTTAGATTTTCTATTTGTGTTTCTGCACGAACCAGCCACTCTCTAATCTTATTGATAGAATCTGTTCTAATCTCCAAATCCTCAACTAAAGAATCCATTTGTTTGAACCGATCCATCACATCAACTATTTTATGTTCAGATTTTGTGATAATATTGGCATCTTTTTCAAAATTTTTCAGGCTTTTTTCAAAGGTAT
>JAKSBL010000401.1 GCA_022361115.1 Spirochaetota bacterium
CCAGTTAATGATTGGGGTACCTGGTAGAATTTTAAAATTAGTTGAAAATGGCAGCTTAAAACTGACCTCAGTTAAAAAAATTGTTCTGGATGAAGCAGATTTTCTCATTGATTTAGGTTTTTTAAAAGATTTAGAAATAATCTTCTCCCACTTAAAAAACATCAATCAAATTATGGTGTATTCAGCAACCTTGAGTAAAAAAACCAAAAGATTATTGGATATGATGAATCATCAAAATCTTGCAGTAAGAATTGATTCTGCTAATAAATTACCTGAAAATATTGAAAATCTTTTTTTTCCAATAAATGATGATAAAGAGAGGGATTCAACCCTTTTAAAAATCATGAATCATATTAATCCATATCTGGCCATAATTTTTACCAGGACAAAGAAAGAGAGTATTTACCTTTTTCAGTTTCTGAAAAATCATAAAATTCCTGTTTTAACTTTGCATGGTGATCTAGCTCCAGCTCAACGAAAACGGAATATAAAGGAATTTCAAGCAGCAAACGTTCCTTATCTGGTAGCAACCGATTTAGCTGGCAGAGGTTTGGATATTGAGGGGATTACTCATATCATTAATTATTCTTTACCTATGAATGAACTCGACTATTTACACCGTGCTGGTAGAACAGGAAGAATGGGCCAAGGTGGGCTTGTTTATTCTATCTGTAATGAACTGGATGAAGGTTATTTAAAAAATTATGCCTGGAAATTAGATTTCACTTTATCAGCCGCTAAAATAAAAAACGAAAAAATTCAAGTTGATCCTCATTACCGAGGAGTAAAAACCCGTTTAAATATTAAAGAAAAAAAACTGGCTAATAAACTATTTAATAAACCAAAACAGGAGAAAAAAAATGCCAGAAAGGCGTTCCGAAATAAAAAAAGAAGATAAATGGAATGTAGAAGCAATTTATAAATCAGATCAAATCTGGGAACAAGATTATAAAAAAGCTAATACAATGATAGAAAATCTTTCTGCTTATCAAAATACTTTAGCAAAAAGTGCAAAACATCTTGCTCAATGCTTACAGTCTATGCTCGATACAGAAAGATTGGTGAACAAGCTTTATATTTATGCCCATATGCAGCATGATACAGATCTAAAAAATGAGCAATATAAAAAATTGTTTGACCTTGCCACTACCCTTTCCATAAAATATGGTGAGTTTAGTGCCTGGTTTAAACCAGAATTAATGAAAATAGATGATCAAAAACTGCAAAATTTTTTAGTTCAACCAGATCTAAAGGAATATCAGTTTCACATTACTAAATTATTACGTTTAAAAAAATATACCTTATCAGAAAGAGAAGAAAAACTACTCAGTTTAGCAGAGAATGCCTTAACAACAGCCAGTGAAACTTTCCGTGCACTAAATGATGCTGATTTAAGGTTTGGAACATTTACTGCTGATGATCATGAGTTTGAAATAACACATGGCCAATATTATTCATTAATCATTCATCAAAATCGTTCTGTACGAGAGCAGGCTTTTCGTCAATATCATCAAAAATATCAGACTATTTGTCATACAATGACCTCTTTAATAACTGGTGAATTAAAAAAACATGTGTTTTTTGCCAAAGCAAGAGGTTTTGATAGTACTTTACAACAAGCCCTTTATTATCATAATATTGATCCCCAAGTTTATACAAACTTAATTGATACTGTTCATAAGCGGATTGATGTTTTGCATAATTATCTTGCCTACCGTCAGAAAGAAATGAAGCTTAATAAGCTTCATATATATGATCTCTATATGCCTTTTGTCAAAGCTCCCAGTATAAAATTATCTTTTTCAGAAGCACAGGATATTATTTTAAAAAGTACTGAAATCTTAGGACAAGAATACACTGATTCACTGCAAAAGGGTTTATCCGAACAGGGATGGATTGATAAATTTGAAAATGAAAATAAACGGAGTGGTGCATACTCTACCGGTTGTTATGATACAGCACCCTATATCTTAATGAATTATGATTCTACCCTTAATTCAGCTAGAACTCTGGCACATGAACTAGGTCATTCAATGCACTCTTATTTAACAACGAAATATCAATCACCAGTTTATGGGGAGTACCCTATTTTTCTTGCAGAAGTTGCCTCAACATTTAATGAACAACTTTTTATTAATGAAATTTTAAAAAACACTCAAGATCAAAATGTAATTGCCTATTTATTAAATTTACGTATTGAGGAAATGAGAGCTACTTTATTTCGACAAACCATGTTTGCTGAATTTGAGTTAAAAATACATCAATATGTAGAACAAGGCCAGCCTTTAACAGCCTCATTATTAAGTGAAGAATATGGAAAATTGAACCGGTTTTATTTTGGAGAGGTTGTTGAGTTAGATGAGGAGATCAAAATGGAATGGGCCAGGATTCCCCATTTTTATTATAACTATTATGTTTATCAATATGCTACAGGAATTTCTGCAGCAATTGCTTTACATAATCGGGTTAAAAATGGTGGCCACAATGAAATCAATGACTATTTATCATTCTTAAAATCAGGTAGTTCGCAATTTCCTCTAGAAACCTTGCAAATGGCTGGTGTGAATATGAAAAATCCTCACCCAATTGAATCAGCTATTGATTTTTTTGATCAAATGGTGCAACAGTTAAAAGAAATAAATCATTAACCTAAAATTTGATTTATCAAAATTATTCAGGTTAATTTATAATTTTCTTTATTTAAGAGCCAACACTTAATTTTATATATTATAATTATTAAGACCACTGATGCAAAAAGCTGGCAGATTTTTAAAGGTACTATTTTTAGGAGATATAAATTCATGTTTATCGGAATTTCTTTTGATTTTATTTCAACAGATACAAAGAAACAAGTTATTACTTTATTAGCTCAATATGGCATAAATAAAGTCCATGATAATTTATTTGAATGTTTTGAATTTCCTGTAGGGAGATTAGGGAATTTGAAAAGAGATTTAACCACTTTTTTAGATATGGATGATAAATTAAGAATTTATCAATATCCCGTTGATAATTCTTTTAAAATCAGCTATATTGAAGAAAGAAAATGGAAAAGATTGTCATTTGTTCAGTAATCTTCATATCTTCATTTTGTAAAATCAAATATTTTTTAAAAGTTTTAATAATCTTTCTAATAATATGGTAATTATCCCATTTTTGAGTTATATTGATAAATAAACATTTTTAAATGAAAAAATTGATCTTTGAATATTAAAAAAGAAGTATAACACATGACAAAAAAAGAAATTAAATTTCCTGTAACATATGATTTAAAAATTATTATGACAAGAGAAGCAGGTGATGAAGAAAATCGTCGAATTGTAGAATCTGTGTTAAATAACTTATCTATCAATAATGGTGATTGGACCAATAAATTTTCCAGCCAGGGTAAATATATCCGCTATTCTATTCCTATTACTCTGCAAAGCCAGGAACAAATGCATCAACTTTATTCCAGTTTAAATAATATTCCCTTTATAAAATTTGCTTTATAGTATTCCTTCAAAATTTTAATCAAATCGAAAAAACGAAATTATTATGATCTTATTTTTTAGACACCAGTTCCTGGAAGGTAATACTAATTTCATCAAAACCAGGAAAACTCTTAAATGCGGGATTATTATCGAATTTTGTTTTATCAAATTCAAAAACCATTTCAAAAAGATGAAAAATTTTTTCGGCAAATAACATAACATTTTCTGGATAATTTTTAATGGCCATTTGATACAGAATTTTTTCATTTTGATTTAAAGAACTGATATTTGCATCAGAAAAAGCTTTAATATTTGGAAAAATGGTTGCTTGTACTTCTTTAACAAAGTAACCAACTGCCTTAATGCCACTATATATATCCTCAACTGCACCTCTGGAATCAACATATACTATTTGAGTTTCTAATAGCCGCTTCATATCTTGAGTAACATTATAAGGTAAATTTAATTTCATCATCATGTGCTTTACATATTTACTATTTAAATTTGACTCATAGTGCTGTCTTATATCATTAATAACAGTTATAATATCTGATGAATTATACATATCTTATCCTCTTTGCAGTTAATCAATTAAAATTATATCGTTCTGATAAATGATCATATCACTATTTTATATTTTCGTCAATTTGGTTTTTGACTTCTATTTTTTGGTGTGATTTTTATTTTTAAAATATTCCAGAAAAGGTCCGGCTAGATAAAAAGAACCGGTTATTAAGAGTGGCTCTGATGTATTTAAACATATTTGAAAAGCAGTATTTTGCTGATCAACCAATTGTACATTTTTTATCTTTGCTTTGGCAATTTGATAAACTGATTCTGGTTTTGATTGTTTATATTGAGATAATTGAGTAATATAAAGTTTGTTTGCAAGCGGCCGAAGCTCATTAAAAAAACGGGAATAATTTTTATCCAGGGCCAATCCGGCTAGTATATTCCATTTTGTTTTGGGAAAATGATTTTGTAAAGTTTCACAGCACTGTTTTGCTGATTCAGCATTATGAGCTACATCTAAAATGATAAACGGGTCTTTACTAAGAATTTGCAGTCGGCCAGGAATGACCAGATCGAGTTGATTTATTTGTGAAAGGCTTTCCAATATTTCAGGATGAATACTAAAAATAGTTAATAAGGCTGTTAAAAAGTTCTTGATTTGGTGTTTACCCAAAACTTCTAAACGAAATTGCTTAATCTGCTGCTTATTAAGATAATAATCAAATACTAAACCATCAGGTAAGTATTTAATATTTTCTATCTGAGTAAGTTTTTGTACCTCAAAATAAGGAGCACTCCGTTGTTGACAAATATTGCGTATGTAATGGGTACAACGGTATTGCTGAGGACTAATCACCACTTTTTTATTTTTTTTTACAATCCCCCCTTTTTCAAAGGCGATCTGTTTTAAAGTTGACCCAAGAATACTGGTATGATCATATCCTAAAGAGGTAACCACAGAAATAACTGGATCCACAACATTTGTACAATCTAACCGGCCGCCTAAACCTGTTTCTAAAACATAATAATCCACATGATATTTTTCCCCAGCCAGCAAAGAGATCAAAAAAAATAACTCAAAAGTAGTAGGAATAAGATCTGTATTTTGAATTTTTTTATAAATATCATTTGTAATAGCAATAAGTGATTTATCATCAATCGGTTTAAGATTTATTTGAATTCTTTCCTGGGGATGAATTAAGTGGGGTGATAAAAAGGTAACAGTTTGATAATTTAACTGATTTAATAATCGGGTAATAAACAGAGAAGTGCTCCCTTTGCCTTTGGTACCGGCAATATGAATAATTTTTTTATTCTTCTCTGGATTTCCCAAAAATTTTAAAATTTTTCGAATATTATCTAATGAATACTCTTTTTTAATATAGCGATTTTTTAAATTATTTTCCAGATTGATAAAAGAATAAATATAGTCCAGAGCAGAATCAACAGTTTGAAACATTTATTCCCATCCAAAAGTTGCTGGGGGTTTATTGGTAATATCATAATAAAGGCTATCAACAAAAACAAAATCCTCTATTGTTTTGACTATTTCATTTAGTACAGAAGACTCAATTCTGGCAAAACGAGCTGTCATTACATCTTCAGAAAATACCGGCCTTAAAACAATTGAGCAATGATCTTCCTGGCTGGCATATGGTAAATTAATAGTTAAATGTTGAAATATCTTGTCATACCATTGATATTTTTTTAATATTTGTAGTACTTGAAAATCAACTTCCCTTATCATATCTAACCGTTTTTTCGTACAATAGCCTTTCATTAATCTGCCAGGTGCCTTCTCAAATAACTGTAAAATGACACGATTTACTTCCCGACAGGAATTGGTAATAAAACTGGTTATTTGGTCAAGTATTTCCCAATTAAAAACAGGATCAGAATCATTTAGAGTTAACACAGCAGGAAAAGTATAAGTTCTAAAATCGCCTTGCACGCCAACAGA
>JAKSBL010000672.1 GCA_022361115.1 Spirochaetota bacterium
AAAGGAGGAAAAAAAGAATTTAATATCCATTGGTTTTGATGCCTGCTAAACATTTCTCCGCTAAGCCATTCCCGTAACAGTTGAAAAAAAGACAAAACAGGATAATGATGCTTAATTTTCTTATCCACATGCGATGGCAAGCGGTTAATTCCTTGTTCTTTGAGTTTTCGAAAGACTTGTAATGGCACTGAAGTAATTTTTTTATTTAACAATATTCTCAATAGGATAAGCATTTGACGGATCATTTTTTCTCTCCAATAGCCATAATATACGAGTGATACAGGGGCTGCCAGTATTTATGAATTTGATTTTCAAAATAAACCTGAATCTCTTCTTTATCAAGATCAAACATTTGATCAAAACCTGCTAATATTCCGGTTTTTAGTAACCAGGGCAAAAAATTCTCTTGCAAAGCCAACTGTTCTCTGATGAGATGGGTATTTTCTTGATGGAATAATATTTCCAATCTATTGCGCTGAAAAGTTCTCATTAAACTTTGCCAATTTCTGGGGAATCGAGGCAATAATATTTTTTCCATATCATCAGGAAAAGCTCTCATGGTTTGCTGAAAAGCTTTAAACACTGGTAATAAAGTTCTGCTATTGTTTACTACAAAAGCAAAAAGCCCACCTTTTTTTAAAGTCCGAGCAGATTGTTGGATAATCTTTTTGGAATAGGAATAACCAATTGCCCAGGCAGATAGAATTAAATCAGCAGACTGATCAGGCTGCGATTGTAAGTATTCCAGCATATCTTGATGATATAAAAATAATTTTTCTTTATTGTCAATTTTTCTCTGCGCTCGGTCCAGCATCTTGAGAGAAACATCTACACCATAGATCTCTGTTTGCGGATATTTATTAGTGAAATAATGAGTTGTATATCCTGTTCCGCAACCAAGATCAATAATCTTTAAATACTCATTCTCAGGCAGCCTCTTCAGTAACTGATCTGTTACCTCTTTTAGATGCACCAACCAATACCCATCATATTGATCAGCTAATTGATCATAGCTCTCTCCAACTTCCTGATGAGAAAGCCAGGCATCCTGCAAGAATAATTTTACTACATTTAAATTCAGCTTTAATCTTTTTAAAACTGATTTCATAAAACTCCCTGTTAAAAAAAGTTTACAAATAGCAATTAAGTTTTTTTAATGGTAAACCAGAACTCAACTCCATCCTCATGATTAACAACACCATCTCGAGCTTCTAAAACAGTAAACCCATCGCGAGTTAAGAAATCACTGACTAATTTTCGCATCCGCGGTTCATCATCAGCAATTAATACTTTTGGCATCATATTATTCCTAATTCCTCTTTGTTAAATTATAACACATTTTTAAATACCATGATACCATTTGTAAAACCAGTATTATTTATTCATACCTTAGTGCCTCAACTGGATTGGAGGCTGCTGCTTTTTTAGCTGGATAAAATTCACCAATGGCAACAGAGAACAGTAAAGCAATCATGATGGCTTCAATATTAATAATAAAGTTCCAACTCAAAATTTTGCTAGTCACCAAGGTAATCATAATACCAGTAAATCCACCTACCAAAGAAATGACCGTTGCTTCCAGTGATAAATATAAAATACAATATTTTAATAAGCTGGATGATTGATACTTTAGGTTCCATTGATGAGACCATAAATAGTTTTATCAGAATTGCTTATCTCTGCGGGAACACTGATTTGAGCAATAGAAACAGTGTCCGAATTATATGATTCATTAAAAGATAGGGGATTACTAAAAGCAGATAAACAAGTTAAGGTTTTTGCAGGAGCAACATTCCAGAGCTAGAATCTAAATTTTCATAAACTAATGAAAGTTAAAATTTCTTTACACAAAATGTGATATTAATCATTAGAATGGATAAATCTGTAAATTTCAATTCCGCTTTTATCTATTGATTCACCACTAATTTTTTCAAAATTTAATTCATTTATATATTGAGTTTGTTTAATATATTTTTGATGTCGCTTAGTAGAATAAATAAAATAAACTAATTCATATTCATCAATAAGTCTTTTAATTGCTTCTTTTTTTATTGGTTTTTTTGGCAAATCTAAATCATAATCAATTTCATTATTATTTATTTTACTTAATAATTTACGAGAACTATATGAAGGAAAAAACAGATCAATTCGATCATTATAAATCTTTAGTTTTTTTAGCTCTGGATCATTCCAAAATAAAGTAATGATAGCAATTTTATTACTTTGCAAAGTTTTAATATCCCGGAGGATTTTATGGTACATAATATTTGTATAAACTTTTTCATTCTTATTTTCTACAGATTCAATTCCATACATTTGGACAAAATTATAACGATTAGATTTCCCAGTATTAAAATGGAAAGACCTCCAAAAATCAAATGTCAATACAAAAATAACTATAAGAATTAAGATATAATTAAGAGTGCTGATTTTTTTGTTTTTAGAAAAGAAGATTGCTTTTGTTATATAGAAAAGTGCAATAATCAATAATATCAAATTAATTGGAATAACAGCTATTTGATATTTAGCCATAAGTGCTGATTTATTGATAAAACCATAACAAAATTGGAAAACTATAAAAATTATTGATAACAAGTATATTTTCTTACTCAAAAAACTATGTTCATTATTACTTATATTTTTAAAAAGTAGAAATACTAAA
>JAKSBL010000654.1 GCA_022361115.1 Spirochaetota bacterium
AAATGTTAACAGGAGGATGTGCTTCTGCTTTACCATGTTTGCCTATTAAAGAAATTAAACTACAAGGAAAAGTTGCAAAATCTTATGACCGGGATGCAGAAAGAATAATTGCTGAAGAAAGATATTATAGAGAAATCGAGGAATCAAATGACTAGTAAAAATACACCTGAAACCAATCATTCCAATTTTATTCTTTATCATACATCGGATGGGCAAATAAAAGTTGATGTTGCACTCAAAGATGAAACTGTCTGGCTGACCCAAAAAGCGATTAGTCATCTTTTCGGAAAAGAACGCTCGGTAATCACCAAACATCTTAAAAATATTTTTGATTCCGGTGAGTTGATAGAAGAGTCAGTATGTGCAAATTTTGCACATACTGCCGATGACGGTAAACAGTATCAAACCAAGTTTTACAACCTTGATGCAATTATCGCGGTTGGTTATCGGGTTAACTCCTATCAGGCTACCCAGTTCAGGATTTGGGCAACCAAAGTTCTGCGGGATTATATTATCAAAGGTTTTGCATTGGATGATGAGCGGTTAAAGCAGGGCAATAAACTGTTTGGTAAAGATTATTTTGATGAACTGCTGGAGCAAGTGCGAGAAATTCGTGCCAGTGAGCGGCGGTTTTACCAGAAGATCACTGATATATATGCTCTGGCTGCGGACTATGATAAAAACTCACCGGTTACAAAAGATTTTTTTGCAACGGTGCAGAACAAAATGCATTGGGCAATTTCCGGTAAAACTGCTGCAGAAATTATCTATAGTACTGTTGATGCCACAAAGCTGTATATGGGGCTAACCAACTGGAAGCAGGCTCCTGATGGAAAGATATTAAAAACCGATGTCACAGTGGCAAAGAATTATCTCAATGAAAACCATATCAAAGAGCTTAATCAAATAGTATCAGCTTATCTGGATCTTGCTGAAAACCGAGCCAGTCGCAATATTGTCACGACTATGGAAGAGTGGGTTAAATTTTTAAACGATTTTCTGGACCTGTCCAGTTATCCTATTTTACAAGATAAAGGAAAAATATCTGCTTTACAGGCTAAGCTTAAGGCTGAAGGGGAATATGAAAAATACCGTGTGATACAGGATCAAAATTACATCTCCGACTTTGATAAAGAGATTAAAAGGATTTCTGATAAAAAATAATACCGGGTTTTTGGAGGAAAAATAATTGAACAATAGAATAACCGAATCAGAGATAGAAAATTATGCCATAGAGCTTTTTGAACAGCAGGGATTTACTTATATCCATGGCCCTGATATTGCACCTGACAGTGAAAATCCCGAACGGCAAAGTTTCGAAGAGGTGATTTTGAAAGATCGGCTGATTTCTGCAATCAACAGGATTAATCCTGAAATCCCACCGGCTGCCAGAATGGATGCAGTGAAGCAGATTGAGAGAATTGGGTCTCCTGATTTGATGAGCAATAATGAAACCTTTCACCGACTACTGACCGAAGGAATTAATATCACCCACCAAAAAGAGGGGCAGACACGTGGCGATTATGTTCAGCTGATTGATTTTACTAATCCTGAGAATAATGAATTTTTAGTTGTTAATCAGATGACTATTATCGAAAATCATGTCAATAAACGGCCGGATATTATTTTATATGTCAATGGTTTACCTCTAGTGATTATTGAGTTGAAAAATGCAGCTGATGAAAATGCTACTGTTCGTTCTGCCTTTAAACAGCTGCAGACATATAAACAGGCTATTCCATCTTTATTCACCTTTAACAGTATTTTGATTATCTCTGATGGTCTGGAAGCAAAAGCCGGGACAATCTCCTCAGGATTGACCCGTTTTATGAGCTGGAAAACATCCGATGGACAAACCGAAGCCTCTCCTTTGATCGGACAGTTGGAAACCATGATCAAAGGGATGCTGAATAAAGTAACAATGCTGGATCTGATCCGCCATTTTATTATTTTTGAAAAATCTACAACCTCTTCCCCTTTAGAAAATCAAGTTGCTTTATCTTCCCCTTTAGGGGACCGAGGGGCTAATCGAGGGGCTAATCAAGGGGCCATTACAACAGTTACTACCATCAAAAAACTGGCAGCCTATCATCAGTACTATGCAGTCAATAAAGCCGTGTTATCGACTATCAGAGCTACCGGTCATATTAATGAGACCAGTGTAACAGCTATGGATAAAT
>JAKSBL010000514.1 GCA_022361115.1 Spirochaetota bacterium
TAGCTAGAATTCCAGCTACTGTTGAGGACGCAGCTGAATTACGCTATAAAAATCCTATTGTAGAAAAAGATACTCTCTATTTTGCTGTTAGTCAATCCGGAGAAACTCTGGATACTATTGCTGCAATGCGGGAAATACAAATGAAAGGGGGAATTGTTCTTGGTTTAACCAACGTAGCTGGTTCTACTATTGCCAGGGAAACAAATGGTGGTGTTTTTATCCATGCAGGTCCGGAAATTGCAGTTGCCAGTACAAAAACCTTTACCGCACATATCACGGTGATGTTGTTAATCGCTCTTTTATTAGGCCGAACAAGAGATATTTCTTTACAAGAAGGCAAACAAATCATTGACCAGTTAGTCAGTATTCCAGATAAAATACAAGAAATTTTTAAGCTCGAGTCTTTTATCAAAAAAACAGCTCAAAAGTACAAAAACAATAAGTGTTTTCTTTTTCTCAGTCGGGGTATAAATTATCCAGTAGCTCTGGAAGGGGCCTTAAAATTAAAAGAAATAACCTATCTTTTTGCTGAGGGATTTACTGCAGCTAATTTAAAACATGGACCAATTGCTTTGATCAATGAAGATGTATTGTCAGTGATTGTTGCTGTTAAAGGGGCTACTTATGAAAAAACTATTGGTAATATCGAAGAAATTAAAGCTCGTAAAGGCAAAATTATTATCATTACCAATGCAGCCAATGATCCTCAATTAACTCGTATAGCAGATGAGTTAATCGTGCTACCAGACTGTGCAGAATACATCTCTCCCCTGCTGACCATCATACCTTTGCAATTGTTAGCCTATTATTTAGCTGATGCCTTAGGAAGAGACATTGATAAACCTCGAAATCTAGCAAAAACGGTTACAGTAGAATGATATACCTGTACTTTTTTAAAAAAAAGAAAACAGAATTATCCGAAAATGATGAGAGTTTATTTTTATATCAAAGATATCCAGTTTAAATGTGGTTTTTTTTGACATATTTTTGAAAGCCCGATGGAATCGGCTTTTAAATATTTAGTAAAATTTTGAAATGCTTCTATCAGAGCTTCTTCCATCTCATCATCCAGTTTGACTTCTGCTTCCCACCACCAGTTCGCAATAGTAAAAACCTTTTGTTTTTTATCAAACTGGGGTTCAAAACGGGCAATAAATTGATCCCCATAAAGAATAGGCAGTACATAATATCCATACTTTCTTTTTGCAGCTGGTATATAAACTTCCCAGGAATATTTAAATTGAAAAATATCATTAATCAAATTTCTATCCCAGATAAAATTGTCTAAAGCTCCAATGATAGCAGCTTTTTTTGTTTTAAAAGCTGGGCAATGATCAAGATAATTTTGATCAATCTCTCGTATATAATATGTTTTATTGGGTATTTCTTTTACATGGACTGGTATAATTTTATTTTCATCCAGAAGGTGTTTAAATACTTTTTTTTTGTCATCCCCAGTGGTTTGATGAATGCCTAACCAAAATTCCGGAGCTTTTGGGTTAACCAACCCCATACTTCCCATCCTTCTGAGGACTCTCCATTTACGGTATTCATCCAATCCGGTCAAAGGCTGATTATTATTTGTGAGTTCCGAAGGGAGATGTTTTTCAGTTAAATCATATATTCTTCTGGTATTTTTTCTGGAATGAATGATCAGTTCCCCCATAAAAAACATACTTTCCAATAAGGCTTTTGATATTTTTACCGGCGACCAGGACCAGTCAACTTTACCAGTTATATCCAGATCTAGTGAGGATAGAGGCCCGTAATCTTCAATTTTAGTTTTGATTTCCGGAATCAAATTTAACAACTCAGGTATTTTCTGTTGATAATATTTTCTTCTTGTTTGACGATATAAGTTAAAGTATGGATAATCGGTAATCGGATAAATGGACATGACTTTGTCCCAGCCATCCATCAATATTCGGTCATCATACAATAACTGCTCCAACATTTCTGGTTGATAATCTTTAATTCGGGATTGTAATACCAGGTCTGCATTACGTCCAACAATATTCAAAGGATCATATTGTATACAACCAATTTTCAAGAAGTAATCCATGATTCCTTTTTTACCTGTTAAAGTTCGGGGAAATAATAAATAATGGTAGTTAATATAATATTGTCTCACTTCCTCTAAAGTGAGTTGTTGGGGAGGATGCAGCACCGATACTGTCATAAATACCTTGATTATATTCCTCTGAGAAACGGAGTAAAATTATAGAAATATTGATTTATTTGATTATAACATACAATATAAGAAGTAATCAGGATAATTCGAATATTTTAGTAATATTTAAAAAGTTATTTATTTTTTTTAATAATTATTATATTATGCAGTATAAATTGAGATGCATAGAATTCAAAAAATTTTTATTACTCAAATTTAATAAATTAATCAATATTTCTAATAAATGGATCATTATCATTCATATCAAATACTCCTTGTCTATATACCATTTTTATATTGACTAAAAAAAAAGTGCAGCCATTATCATGATACGTACAGAGGTGTAATTTTAAATGTTTAAAGGTTTGAAAAATCTATTTTTAAATCTACGAATCCGTAATAAGTTTATGTTAGGTTATCTTACAATCTTTGTATTTACCATTTTATTAACCAGTATCATCATATTTTTTATAGCTCAAAAAACAATATCCAAAAATATTGAAAGTGAATTAAAAAATTCTACCAGATTGATTTTAAATATGGTAAAAACTTCTGCTCATGTTTCCATTCGAAATTATCTAAGAGCTGTGGCAGAAAAAAATATTGATATCATTCACCTCTATTATAATCAGGCAGTAAATGGTATTATCAGTGAAAGTGAAGCAAAATTGAGAGCCAGGGAAAATTTATTAAGTCAGAAAATTGGCACTACTGGGTATATCTATACAGCCCACTCAACAGGAATCAGTAATATTCACCCTATCAAAGAAGTTGAAGGAACAGATTTTTCTCATCTTCCCTTTGTCAACGAATTAGTAACGAGAAAAATTGGTTATTTAGAATATGAATGGAAAAATCCGGGTGAAAAGGAAAAAAAACCAAAAGCATTATACATGGATTATTTTGAACCCTGGGATTGGATTATTGCTGTCTCTACCTATCGAGAAGAATTTGGGCAGCTTGTTAAGATCAATGATTTTGAAAAAAGTATTTCATCTCTGAAATTTGGTCAAACTGGCTATCCTTTTATTCTGGATAGTAAGGGAAATATTATTATTCACCCGTTTTCAAGTGGCAACATTTATGATGCACAGGATGGAAATGATAAGGATTTTATCCATTACATTTGTCTTAAAAAAAATGGACAAATAAATTATAGCTGGAAAAACCCGGATGAGAAAGAATACCGGAGAAAGATTGCTTATTTTAATTATATTCCAGAATTAGATTGGATAGTTGTTTCGTCAGGCTATTTGGAAGAATTTAACCGTCCTCTGAAATCCCTTCAAATAATCCTTATCTCAATAAGCGGTATTGCATTATTGCTATCTTTAATTTTATCCTGGGCAATCAGTAACTTAATTAATCATAGACTATTTATTATCGTGAGTAAAATCAAAAAAAGTGTAGAAGGAGACTTTTCAGTAAGCATTGATGAATTAGCAAAAGATGAAATTGGTTTGCTAGGTAAATATTTTAATAAATTAATGAAATATCTCTCTTATCATCAAAAAGAAAGAGATTTATCAGAATTAAAAATCCAGGAAGCTTATTTCACTCTGGAAAGAAAGGTTATAGAAAGAACTGAACAATTAGCAGAAGCAAACAAAGTTTTACAAATTCAAAACCAGGAACTAAAAGAAGCAGCACGGCTAAAAGAAGATGTAGCCTTGATGACCAGTCATGACTTGAAAAATCCTCTAAATGGAATCATTAGTTTACCCCAGTTTCTGATGTTTGATGAAAACCTGACTGAAGATCAAACTCTAACTCTTCAAAAAATTATGGATCTTGGCTATACAATGCTAAACATGGTCAATCTCACCTTAGATTTGTTTAAAATGGAACGGGGAATCTATCAGTTCAAACCAGAAAAGATTAATTTATTTGAGATAATGGATCTCATTTCTATAGAAAAACATTCTCAATTAAGTGCAAAAAAAGTGAACATTATCATTCAACTTGGAGAAGGTTGTAATAAAAATAATCATATATTTAATGTTCAAGGAGAAAAACTGCTTTGTTATACATTGTTTGCCAATTTAATTGCAAATGCCATTGAAGCTTCTCCCAAGAAACAAACAATCACTATTACCTTTTCTAAAAATCAGCAGGCTATTATTACAATCCACAATCTGGGAGCTGTTCCGGAAAATATCAGAGATAGATTTTTTGAAAAATTTGCGACTTCAGGAAAAGAAAAAGGGACAGGTTTAGGAACCTATAGTGCGAAACTTATTGTGGAAACTCAACAAGGATCCATATCAATGAAATCGTCTGAAGAAAAAGGAACCATTATTACTATCAAGATGAACAAATATGAATGATACCTATTTAACTTGACATACTAAAGAATTTCGTTAGTATTGTCTTATGACTTTTAATATAGAAATAATTGGTTTCATTGCGTCTGCTTTTATTGTATCCAGTTTGTTAATGGCTTCCATTTTAAAGCTAAGAATTTTTGGCGTCATTGGTGCAACCTGCTTTTTAGTTTATGGTATTTTTATTAACTCTTTTCCTATCATTATTACTAATGCTTTCAATATTGGGATACATATTTTCTATTTATACTCCTACTTTAGAAAAAAGAATAACCCTTTTAGTTATTTAAGTATAATTGAAAGACGAAAATATAAATTACTCGACTTCATTCAACCGCAGTATCAGGAATTGGTTACCCGCTTTCCAAATTATACAGAAAAAAAACTGGATTATGCTTTTGCTGGTAATGGAAAAATATACTTAGCATTAAAAAACTTAAAAACTGTTGGCTTTGCATTTTATATCAAGCTCCCTGAAAGCAGCTTTATCATAAATGATGAAGAAAGAAAAATCATTCAGTATATTCATGATCATTTATTTCCTGAAGAAACAGCTTATCTTGTGGTGGATTTTATTACAAAAAAATATTATGGCATGGGCCTGGCTGACCAGCTTTACAAAATGCTTAGTGAAGAAATAACTGAATTCCGTTTTTTAATTGTAATCAGTAAGTTTTCTGAGAAAAGATTTATCAAGTTATTAAAAAAACAAGGTTATCAATTAGAGAAAAGTTTTGACCATTCCGGCCTTTATGTAAAGGACCTATCAAAATAAATGATTTCTACAAGTTTCACAAATTTATTCTAAATTTTAAATTTTATTTAAAGGAAATACAATGAAAGCTATTATATGTACAAAATATGGACCACCTGAAGTGCTTCAACTGAAAGATATAAAGAAACCGATTCCCAAAGATAATGAAGTTTTGATAAAAGTACATGCTACTACAGTTAGATCTGGAGATTGTAAAATGCGTGGATCTGCACATCCTTATCATTGGCGCCTCAGGTTGTGTCGGTACATTTGCAGTACAGATAGCTAAACACTTTGGAGCAAATGTAACTGGAGTTTGTAGCACTACAAATTTAGAAATGGTCGAAGCTCTTGGTGCTGATCAAGTAATTGATTACACAAAAAAAGATTTTATCCAAGATGGTGAAACTTTTGACATTATTTTTGATGCAGTAGGGAAAACTACATTTTCACATTGTCATTTGGCATTAAAGAAAAAAGGAGTTTATCTTACTGTTGATTGGCCTATTCTTCAAGCATTATGGATACCATTGGTAAGCAGCAAAAAATTAATTTTTGGATCGGCGGTACAGAATAAAAGAGATCTCTTGTTTCTTAAAGAGCTGGTAGAAAAAAGAAAGATAAAACCGATCATTGATAGAACTTATCCATTGGAACAAACAGCTGACGCTCATAATTATGTTGAAAAAGGACACAAAAGGGGAAATGTAGTTATTACAATCTAGGATAATTATATTTATTTAGTAGTGCTTTTTAAATTTGAAGATCATGATTCTGCTACTCACTACTCCACAATTAATTCCTGAAGAATCTCTTTCAAAAATTCCCCTTTTTTCTCAATCTCCATTTCTTCACTTAAACGGATAAATATGGATTCTGGTTTACTACCATCAATATAGAGTTTCCCTTCAGGTTGAGCAACCAGCTGCATGATCTTGGGAATGTTCAGTTTTTGAGCATTACTGAATTTTATTTCAATAACACTGGAACGTTCACCATATTTATTTTCACTACTGGATTCAACCATTTCTAAAATAGCTAATTTACGGCAAAGGATACGAATATTAGCCATATATAATAATTTTATCACTTCTTCTGGAATTTTTCCAAATCGATCTTCCAGCATATGTTTTATACTGGCTATTTCTTCTTCATGAATAACCCCAGAGATTTTCTTGTAGACTTCAATTTTTTGTTTTGGATCGGCAATATAACTATCCGGAATAAATCCAGTATATTCCAGGTCAAGAAAAACTTCTATCTCTTCTTCTAAAACCTCATTTTCTTTTAATTGCATTTGTTTCTGTAAATCTTTGATGCTATCCGCTAGTAGCTTACAATAAA